>CAZMLP010000405.1:0-5839 GCA_964566745.1 uncultured Verrucomicrobiota bacterium
CCCTGAGAACAAGGGCAAGACCATCGTCACCGTGGCCTGCTCGACAGGCGAGCGTTACCTCAGCACGCCGCTGGCGGCCGAGGCCCGCGCCGAGGTGGGCGGCTGATTCGCTCACCGGGGAAATTGCGGATTTCGCGCCGGCTCGGCGTTGAGAGGTGGTTGATCGCAACGCGATAAATTTCTTTTTATGAAAATTCGATCCCTGTTGCTGGCGATCTGCCTGGGTGGCCTCGCCGCCCTCACCCAAGCCGAGGACGACATGGCCACCCTCAAACAGAAAGCCCTGACTTTCCGCGGCGACATCAAGAAGTCCGTCGCGGTCAATTATCTGTTGTTCTTGCCAAGGGATTATGACGCGGACAAAGGCAAGAGCTGGCCGCTGATGCTCTTCCTCCACGGCGCCGGCGAGCGCGGCACGAACCTGGTGAAGGTGGCGGTGCACGGGCCTCCGAAGCTGGTGAAGAACCAGCCGGATTTCCCCTTCATCCTTGTTTCACCGCAATGCCCGTCCGGCGAGCGCTGGAATGACGATGCGCTGCTTGCCCTGCTGGACGACGTCACCAAAACCTATCGTGTGGACAAAAAACGGGTCTATCTCACCGGCCTGAGCATGGGCGGGTTCGGCACTTGGAGCCTGGGCATCAAGAATCCCGACCGTTTCGCCGCGCTCGTGCCAATCTGCGGGGGCGGCAGCGTCATCGATATTTTGCTGGCCGACCCGCGAAAGCACGACGCGCTCAAAAGTCTGCCGATTTGGGCTTTCCACGGCGCGAAGGACAATGTGGTGGCGCTCTCCGAGTCCGAGCGGATGGTCGAGGCCATCAAGCGTGACGGCGGCAATGCGAAGCTGACGGTCTATCCAGAAGCGAACCACGACTCCTGGACCGCCACTTACGCGAACCCGGAGTTATACGCTTGGTTGCTGGAGCAATCGCGGAAGTAGGCCCACGGCACTTGATTTGTTAGCTATACAGGCGCATCTGTCACTCCCCTCATTCGTCAGCGAAGTAATCGCTGTCTACACGCTTGAGTTCAAACGTATGTGACTTGGACACTCCGATATTGTGTTCGATCAATAATCCCGCAAGGCGGTCGCCGTCGATGAGTATGACCTTTTGTTGAAGTGCGCTCACGTAGCTTACCGCCGTGTCCGTAAACGCACTGGTTGTGATGAACACTCCCTTGTGCGCTTGTTTTCCTGCCAGAGCTCCCACGAAACTTTGAACTTCCTTCCGCCCAACAGAGTTTGAATCTTGCCAGCGTTTCGCCTGAACATAGATGACATCCAAACCTAAACGGTCCTCGTTTATGACGCCGTCGATTCCTTCGTCGTGAGACGCCTTGGTCATGTGAGCCTCCTCTCGCGAGCCGCCGTAACCCATTGCCACCAGCAAATCGAGCACCAATTCCTCAAAACGCTTTGCGTTCATTCGGCGCAAAACAACCAACAAATCCTCCTTCAAAGCAGACTGAATAGCCTTATAGGCGTCGGCAATGATCTCCTCAGGAGTGGCGTCGGCCGGCTCCTCTCTAATTTCAGCCGACTCGGCCACTCGACCGCGACCTTCGGTGAATCTTTTGAAATATTCCCGAAACACGGGAAATTCCATTAGCGCCGCCCGGTCAAGTTTTCGTCTCCCCTTTGACAGGGCTTTCAAACCGGCATTGGTGATTTGCCAATGGGACCGTTTCGGTCGAGTCACCAAGTCGGCTTTTAATAAATAGAACCCGGCCCAGCCTATGCGGTTTAGCAAATATGTCTGCGAACCGCTGGGCAATTTGGCATTCTGCTCTTCCTCCGACAGATTGAATTGTTGCGCCACCGCCGCGGCCAATTGACGAGTGGACTTTCCGGCGCCGTCCTTTAGAAGATCGAGCACTGGCCAAGTTAGCTCGTCATATTTCGGAATAGCCATAATGAAAACCCAGGCTCGTTATTCCCCCAATACGATCATTGCGTTGCCCGCTACCATTTATCCGATCCTAGCGTCCCGACAAGTCCACACAATACAAAGTTCCCGTCGCCTTGATGCCATCGCGGATGTAAAGCCGCCCCTTCGCGTAAGCCGGGTTGCACCAGTTCAGGCCGCACACCTGCGCCCGGCCGAGTTCACGGCATTCCTTCGGGTCGGCCGCGATCAGCACCAGCAATCCGCCGTCGGTGCAGATCAAGATATTCGCGCCCAGCACCAGAAACGCCGCGTGCGCCACGTCCGCCGAGGTGTGGATGTATCCCTCTTTGGACCACTCTATCTTTCCTGTGTCCACGTCCACGCAGACAATGTTTTTTGCCGGGCCAAGGCCATAGACATGCTTCCCGACCGCCACCGGGCTGGAAAAATTCATCGCCGCAGCCTTGTTCACCCACGCCCGCTCCGCCTTCCAGGCGCCGACTTCACGCGACACCTTGATGCCGACCAGGCCCTTTTTGTAGGAGCCCACAATCACCCTGTCGCCAACGATCACCGGCGTGGTGCAGTTGCGTCCGTAGGAGGTTGTGAGCGGCACACGCCAGAGCAATTTGCCATCCTCCAGCGCCAACCCGATCACTCCCTCGACGGTGAAGCAAACCGCCTGCTCGATTCCCGCGAGCGTCGCCATAATGGGCGCGGCGTACGCGGCGAGATCGTTCTGCGATTGCCAGAGGATTTTGCCCGTGCGCTTCTGAAAACAGACGATGCCCGCGCCGTTTGCGCCACCGGGACAGGCGATGAGTCGCTCTCGCACGACCAATGGCGCCGCCGTGTAGCCATGCTCGGCCGCCCCCGGCACCTTGCTGTCCTCACCGAGAAACGCCGCGCCGAAATCACGCAAGAAATTTACGTGCCAAAGGCGCTTGCCATCCGCGCGATTGAGGCACTGCAACTCGCCCTTGCCGGACTGCGCGTAAACCCGGTCTTCGTCCACCAGCGGGGTGCAGCGTGGACCGGGCGGCCCCTGCTCGTCCTGGAATGTCTCGTCCACCTCCGCGCGCCACAACTCCCGCGCATCGTTGGCATTCACGGAATGCAACGTCTCCTTGCCTGCTTGATTGTCGAAATAAAAAACCTCTTTGCCGGCCACCACCGCCGACGCGAAACCCTCGCCGACCTTCAGTTTCCAAACAATCGTTGGTTCCTCGGGTAGCGTCCCTGGCACAGGCGCCGTCGCTGCCGCATGCCCCGTTCGCTCCGGGCCGCGCCATTGCGGCCAATCATCCGTGCGAGCGAGAGAACCCAGTAAAAGCATCCCGCCCGTCAAAAGACAGGTCACGCATTGCGCCAGTTTCACAACGCAACGACACCGGCAATCCGACCCTACGTCAAGCGCGCCGCTACTTCCCTTGCCCGGTCGCGTGTTGCAACGACTGCAGGAAGGCGATCAGGTCCGCGAACTCTTGCGTCGTTAGTGTGGCCTGCAATCCCTCCGGCATGAGCGAGGTGTTGCTGGTGCGGCGGCTCTTGATCTCCGCTTTGGGGATTCGCCGCAGCTCGCCGCTCGCCTCCAGCAGCAGCAACTCATCGGCGCTCTCGCCCTTGAAGATGCCCGCGAGGAAATCGTCCGCGCGCCTCTCCACGTACACCTGGTTGTAGCCCTCGCGCACGACCTTGCTGGGATAAAGCACGCTCTCAATCAACGTGGCGCGACCGAACTGTGCCCCTGCCCCGCTCAGGTCCGGACCGATCCGCCCGCCCGCGCCCTCGACCGCGTGACATTTCACGCAACCAACACCACGCTCGTCAAAAAAAAGCCTCCGCCCCCGCGTCGCGTCGCCGTCGTGATTCAGCGCGAACGCCTCGTAATCGCCAGGCTCCAGCGTTTTAGCACCGATGGAATAGAGCCGTCCCTTTTGCGCGATGGCGTTGTGGGCGTAAAGCCGGCGCAGCTCGCCAATCAATTCCGGGGCAAGCTGATCCGCCCGCGCCTCAATCAACGGCAGCGCCTTGTCCTGAATGGCCTCGATGGCCTTGCGGCAGCTTTCCCGCACCTCGGCGCTCTTGCCAGCCAGCCCCTCCAGATACGCGTCAAGCGCGCGCTCGTCCGGAACGCGGGCCAAAGCCTCGACAGCCTCCGCCCGTGTGTCCGCATCTTGATAGGCCGTGAGCAACGCGGGCACCAATGCTTTGCTCTTCAGGCGCCCGGCCACGCGGGTCGCGTTTCGCCGCGCTCGAGCGGGTTGATTCGTCAGCAACGGCGCCACGGCCCGTCGAGCGGATTCGCCACCGATGGACACCAACGCCTCGGTTGCCGCGTCGCGCAACTTGTCGTCCGCACCGATTACAAAGCCGGCCGCCCGCTCGCTCGCCTCGGCGACCTTCAACTCACCGAGCGCGCGGAGAACTTGGCCCAGCGTATCGTTGCCGAGTCCTTGGCGATCCAACAAATTGATCAATGCCTGGACGATTGCCTCGCCTCCGATCTTCGCTCCGGCCTCGATGGCGTCCGCCAGCAAGGCAAGGTCCGCGTCCTTTCGGGAAAGCTCATTGGCGACAAGTGGCGCGGCGGCTTGGTCCCTCAATACCCCCAAGGCGCCCAATGCCGCGCCTCGGACACGGTGATCGGTTTCCTTGGGGAACAAATCGCGGAGTGCGGCGGCACTGTTGGAATCCCTCGCCTCACCCAACCCGGACACAGCCGCCAACCGGACCGCCGCGTCCGCGTCGCGCAACGAGTCGCGCAACACCGCCAGGACGGTTTCCGTGCCCGCCCACGCCACATCCTTGGGCGGAATCGGCGAGTTCACCGGATGATACGCCCACCATTCGCCCCGCCACGCCTTCTCTTGGTGGTGCAGCGGAACCAGCGCGCGCACTGCCGCCTCGCGCGCGGAAACAGATTTTCTTTGGTCTCGCGCCAATCGGGACATCTCCTGGACCAGTGCCTCGTCATACGTCTCGCGCAGGGCGAACTGGGTTCCTTCCCGAATCCTCGAATTCTCGCTTTCCACACCCTTCACAATTTCACCCCACGAGGCGGGATGCGCGCGCCCAATGCGATTCAGGGCATGAAAGATCGCATAGCGGGTAAAGAAATCTCTCTCCGTCAACGCCCCAAGCAACGCGGGTACAGCGCGCGGCGCGGCGACACGGCCCAGCGCGTTCGCGGCTTGAAAACGAACGGTTGCGTCGGCGTCAGCCAAGTCTCTAATCAACGGTCGCGTCGCGCCGCTCGCTTGCCGGGCGCCCAATTGGCGAATCGCCTGCCGCCGCAAACCGCCTTCTCCTTGCGCGGCCAATTTGAGAATGTCGGCACGCGCCGTCTTTCCCCCGTCAATGGCATCCAGCGCCCACAGCGCATGCCAGGGACTCGCGGCGGGAGTCTCCGTTCGCGCCAATTCCCGCCGCAACAAGGGAATCATTCGCGCGCCGCGCTCGACGATTCGCCGTTGCGCGACCATTCGCACCTCCCGATCAGGATGCGACAATGCCCTGAATAACTCCTCATCACTGGCCTCAAATGGTTTCCCCAAGGCCGCCGCGAGATACCAGGACGGTTTTGCGTCAGCCGTCGTTTGCCCGGTGAAACTCAATTTCCACAGCCGCCCCACCGAGACGTTGTCTTCCTTTACGTCACGATGCTGCCAGTCGCAGATGTACATAGACCTCGCATCCGCGCCCCAGGCGATGCCCACCGGACGAAAATCGGCAGGCGGATCGGGAAACAAATCCTCGCGCGACACGGCCCGATAGGATGCTCCTTCCCGCTCCACTCGCACCCGCATCACCTGCCGTTTGCCGAAATCCGCCAAGAAAAGATTGCCACGATATTCCGCGGGAAGCACAGCATCGTTGTAGCAAAGCGTGCCGGTGGCGGCGCCGGGACCATAATCGGCCATCATCCAAAGCGTGTAGGGCCGCTG
>CAZMLP010000406.1:0-2750 GCA_964566745.1 uncultured Verrucomicrobiota bacterium
GCATCTGGGCAATGGAGCGAGCCTGGCCGCGGTGAAGGATGGCAAGTGCATTGACACGAGCATGTCGTTCACCCCGGCGGCGGGACTGGTGATGGGCACCCGCACGGGCGACCTCGATCCGGGCTTGCCGTCCTATTTGGCCCGCGTCGAAAAAATGACGGCGACGCAATTCGACCGGATGATCAACCACGAGTCGGGTTTGCTGGGGGTCTCGGAGACGACCTCCGACATGCGCGAGTTGTTGAAACTGGAGAAGAAAGATCCGCGCGCCGCCGAGGCAGTGGAGATGTTTTGCTACCAGGCGCGCAAATGGATCGGCGCCTTCGCCGCCGCGCTGGGCGGACTCGACACCCTGGTGTTCTCCGGCGGAATCGGCGAGCACAGCACGGCGGTTCGCTGGCGAATCTGCGAGGGACTCGGCTTTCTGGGACTGCATTTGCAGCCGGACCTGAACTCCGCCAATCACCCCGTGATTTGCACCGCCTCGAGCCAGGTGATCGTGCATGTGATCCGGACCGACGAGGAGTTGATGATCGCGCGGTCCACAGCACGGTTGCCGAATCTCGACGCGACGGATAAAAGAAAGAGGCGATGAAGACGACGAAATCCCAGCCCCTCGACCGCGACCTGTTACGCAAAATGGACGGGTACTGGCGCGCGGCAAATTACCTTTCCGTCGGGCAAATCTATCTCCGCGACAATCCCCTGCTGAAGAAGCCGCTCCGGCTTGAGCACACCAAGCCCCGCCTGCTGGGCCATTGGGGCACCACGCCGGGACTCAATTTTATTTACGTCCATTTGAATCGCGTCATCAAGGAGCGCGATTTGAGCGTGATTTATGTCACCGGCCCGGGACACGGCGGGCCGGGCCTGGTCGCCAACGCCTATCTGGAGGGAACCTACAGCGAGGTTTATCCGAACATTTGCCAGAACGAGGCCGGCATGCAGCGGCTGTTCAAGCAATTCTCCTTTCCGGGCGGCATTCCCAGCCACGTTTCGGCGGAGGCGCCGGGCTCGATTCATGAGGGCGGCGAGCTGGGCTACTCGCTCTCGCACGCGTACGGCGCGGCGTTTGACAACCCGGATTTGCTCGTGGCGTGTGTCGTCGGGGATGGCGAGGCGGAGACTGGCCCGCTCGCGACGAGCTGGCACTCGAACAAGTTTCTCAATCCGGCCCGCGACGGCGCGGTGCTGCCGATTCTGCACCTCAACGGCTACAAAATCGCCGGTCCGACCGTGCTTGCGCGAATTCCGAAAGACGAGTTGGAGGCGCTGTTTCGCGGGTATGGCTACGACCCGCGATTCGTGGAAGGCGACGAGCCGGAGGTGATGCACCAACTCATGGCGGCAACGCTCGACGCGGCCGTCGCGGACATCCAGCGCATTCAGCAAGAGGCGCGCGCAAAGGGCTTCAAGACCCGGCCACGCTGGCCAATGATCATCCTGCGCAGTCCGAAAGGGTGGACCGGTCCCAAAATGGTGGACGGGAAAAAGACCGAGGGCACGTTCCGCTCGCATCAAGTGCCGATGGAAGGCATGAGCAGCCCGGAACACCTGAGGCTGCTGGAGCGGTGGATGAAAAGCTACGAGCCGAGGAAGCTCTTCGACCGAGAGGGCAAGCTCGTGCCGGAACTGGCGGAATTGTCCCCGCGCGGCGAGCGCCGCATGAGCGCGAATCCACACGCCAACGGCGGCTTGTTATTGCGCGAGCTCCAATTGCCCGAGTTCAGGCAATACGCGGTGAAGGTGCCGAAGCCTGGCGTCGTGACCGCCGAGGCGACGCGCGTGCAAGGCCAGTTCATCCGCGATGTGATGCGCGCCAACGCGCGAAATTTTCGGGTTTTCAGTCCCGACGAGACCAATTCCAACCGGTGGAACGCGGTATTCGAGGTCACGAGTCGTTGTTCGACGGCCGAGATCATTCCCGATGACGACCATGTCGCGGCGGACGGGCGGGTCATGGAAATGTTGAGCGAGCACCAATGCCAGGGCTGGCTGGAGGGTTACCTGCTCACGGGCCGGCACGGATTCTTCAGTTGTTACGAGGCGTTCATTCACATCATCGACTCGATGTTCAACCAGCACGCGAAGTGGTTGAAGGTCACGCGGCGCATCCCCTGGCGGCGGCCCATCGCGTCGTTGAACTACCTCCTCACGTCGCATGTCTGGCGGCAGGACCACAATGGTTTCAGCCATCAAGACCCGGGCTTCATTGATCACGTTGTGAACAAGAAGGCCGAGTTGATTCGCGTCTATCTGCCGCCGGACACGAACACGCTGCTCTCGATCACCGACCACTGCTTGCGCAGCCGCAACTATGTGAATGTGATCGTCGCCGGAAAACAGCCGGCGCCGCAATGGCTCGACATGGAGGCGGCGATCAAGCATTGCGCGACGGGCATCGGCATCTGGTCCTGGGCGAGCAACGATCAAGGCGCCGAGCCGGACGTGGTGATGGCTTGCGCGGGGGACATTCCCACATTGGAGACGCTCGCGGCGGTGGATCTGATGCGGCAGCACCTGCCGCAATTGAAAGTGCGCGTGGTGAATGTGGTGGACATCATGACGCTGCAACCGAACAGCGAGCATCCCCACGGCCTGGGCGACCGCGAATTCGACGGCATCTTCACCACGGACAAGCCAGTGATTTTTGCGTATCACGGTTATCCCTGGCTCATCCACCGGCTCACGTATCGTCGCACGAACCACAAAAACATTCATGTGCGCGGCTACAAGGAGGAGGGAACCAC
>CAZMLP010000407.1:0-7597 GCA_964566745.1 uncultured Verrucomicrobiota bacterium
TCGGTGAAACCGATGACGCCGTTCATGGGCGTGCGGATTTCATGGCTCATGGCCGCAAGGAAATCACTCTTCGCCTGGTTGGCCGCGTCCGCCGCCTCCTTCGCCTGTTGCAACGCTTGGGAATGCTCCTTGGCGCGCGCAAGTTCCGCCGCTTGCTCCTCCCGCTCGCGCCGCCGGCGGTGAAGGGAATTCTGGATTTGCCACGTTGCCCCGCCCACCACCGCCGTCAACACGAGCGCCGTGACGGCAAGGAACGGGGTCGTCTGCCAATACTCCAGGGCAAGCATGACGGCCGGCTGACGGTTAACGACGGGAACAGGAACGCGGCCACCGTTCGGGAAAGACCCGCCTCCGGCGCGAATGGTCGGCCAGGCGAGACTCAAAACGGCAAAAAACGAAAACAGTATGATGGGGCGCCTCAAGCGGCGTGACACGGCTGCGCGGCTCGGCATGGCGATAACAGTGCCAGCGTCTCCCGACGGTTCAATGCAAAAGTGTTCAATGATGGCGGGGCCGATGGGGCCTTCCTTTGCCTCTGGATATTCGCGCGGGCCGGGTGAGAATCCTTCCGCCCGCAGGCCGGGCAATTTCTTTTTCGCGCGGGCCGGTCCGGGAAAACTTGCATTTGACACGGTCCGCTGGTGACCATTCCGGCAACCAGAATTATGAGCAAGAAAACGGCACCAAAGCCGCCCCTCTCCGTCATGGCTTTGGGAGTGGGCTCCTTCGCGCACGGCACCCTTTCCATTCTACGCGAAGCGGGCGCGAACGTTTCGGCCTATTTGACCCGGACATACGCCCATTTTCCGCCCAGTCTCGTCGGTCCGGTTTATAGCCGCGAAAATCATCCCAGCCCCGTTCCACTTCTGCGCGAGTTGGGCGTGGATTTTCTCGTGCCGATGTCCATTGATTGGGCACAGGCTCCGTGGGCCGATGATTTGCTTGCCTCCGGCGTGCCCATCCTCTCACCCACCGGCGAGGGGATGCTGATCGAGCGGGAGCGGGACTTCGCGCGCCGCCTGTGCCGGGAGCACAAGGTCTCGTTCCCGACCACCCACGTCGCCTCGAACCGCCTTGAGGCCGAGGCTTTTGTCAGCAAGCAGTCGCGACCGTTCGTCATCAAGAACCCGCTCTGCTCGCCCGGCAGCCCGATTCACACCATTGTTTGCGAAACCGTGGAGGACACCCGCTCCTGGCTGCGGTTGATCGACTATGCCGAGGGCGTGTTTCTCCAAGAGTATCTTGGCCCCTGCGAGGCGGGTCACATTGTTTTCATCAGCGGCGGCGAGATTCATTCCCTGGTCACCAATCAGGAATACAAGAAAGCGTTCGCCGGGAACATGGGCGTGGTGGCCGGCGCGCCACTGGGTGGCCTCGTCGAGAAAGATCCGGAGGATAAATACGGTCTCGCGCGCGAGTTGATTCACCCGCTGCTCCCGTGGTTCAAATCGGTCAAATATCACGGGCCGCTGCAAGTCACCGCCATTCAACAAAAGGGCCGCTGGCACGCGGTGGAATACAACATCCGCCTCGGTGTCACGTCCGGAAACATGATCCTCCGCCTGTTGCGCGACCCCTTGCAAACCCTCCACCGGGTCACGCGCAATCAGAAGCTCGACGTGGCGTTCCGCGACGGTCTCGCGTTCGGTTGCTCGGTCACCGTGGCGGGCTACGGCTATCCTTACACCGAGGTGAACGGCCCGCCGGTGCCGCTCGACGTGACCGGCGAGTTCGACTGCGATGTCTGGTGGAACGAGGTGACCAAGGATGCCGAGGGGCGCTTGCTCGCGACGGGGCACCGGGTCGCGGATGTAATTGCCTTGTCGGATTCGCTGGACAAAGCGATCCAACACGCTTACCGAAACGTTCGCAAGATACGATGCCTGGCCAGTTACTATCGGAACGACATCGGCCAGAGTCTCTGGCCGCCGGGGAATCCGTGACCCTCTCCGCCACCCCGCCCCCCCGTCCGGCCTGGGTCGAGATTGATCGCGCGCAATTCCGCCGCAACCTGGAATTGATCCACGCCGACAAGCCGCCGGGCGTCAAAGTCCTCTCGGTCGTGAAGGACAACGCCTTCGGCCACGGCGCTGTCGAATTGAGCCGGATCGCGCTGGAGACCGGCGTGGTACACCTCGCCGTTGTGACCCTGGCCGAGGCGCTGGAGCTTCGAGGCGCCGGCATCACCGCGCCCATTCTGCTGCTGGGCAACCGCCAACTGGAGGAATTGCCCTGGTGCGTGGAGCACGACCTGAGTTGCGCCGTGCAAGACGAGGAGAACATCCTCGCCCTCGCCCGAATCGCGACTCGCGCCAACCGTCGGGCCGCTGTTCATTTGAAGGTGAACACCGGCATGAACCGTTTCGGACGGCACTGGCTGGAGGCCACCTCCCTGGCGGAATTGATTCACCAGCAACCCTCGCTCGAACTGGCCGGCGTGATGAGTCACTTCGCCATGTCAGACGAGAGTGACAAGACCTTTGCCAACCTGCAAATCGAGCGCTTCCGCGAAGTCCAAACCGCGCTGGAGGCGCGCGGCATCCGGCCCCGGTATTACCATCTATGTAATAGCGGCGGCCTGCTTGACCTTCCCCACGCGCACTTCGACCTCGTGCGTGTCGGGTTGCTGCCGCTTGGTGTTTTTCCCTCGAAGGTTTGCCGGCGCATCGCGGGCATCGCGCCAGTCATGGCTGTAAAAACTCGCCTTGCCGCGGTTCAGGACATCGGGGTCGGTGACACAGTGGGTTATGGATTGCGGTACAAGGCGGAGTCACCGCGCCGCATCGGCGTGCTGCCGGTGGGTTATGGCGACGGCTTCCCGCGCATCCGCAACCAAGGCCACGTCCTCGTGCGCGGCCATCGCGCCCCGTTGGTTGGCACCGTGGCGATGGACGCCTTCATGGTGGACATCACGGATGTCCCCGGCGCGAAGATTTGGGACGAGGTGGTGTTGCAAGGCCGCCAGGGTGACGAGGAAATCACCGCGCACGATCTCGCCGCGTGGAAAGGGAGTGTTTCTTACGACATTCTCACCAGTTGGCGCGAGCGGCTTCCCCGCGTCTATCTGCCGGGATGAGGGATCATGAAACTGCTCTTTTCCGAGTACAAATCGGATTACTCGCGGTATCATTATCCGTACGTGATTTGGGGAATTCCCGAGGCGGGTGAAACCCCCGCCCTCTTCTTCCAAAACGGCTTCATGCCGGGCTCGCCGAAGCTTGACCGGTTCGTGCTCTGTCGCCAACTCCGGGTGCCGCTGGCTCAATTCTCACCGTCATCCGAGAATCGCCGCATCTTGCGCAAAGGCGAGGGTGCGCGCATCGAACTGATCCCCGGCGCGCAGTTTGATTTCAGCGCGGAACGCCGCGCGCGCTGGCGCGCTTTCGCGGACGAGCGCTTCGGCGAGAATGTGATGAGCGAGCGGCGCCTCGATAATCTGCTCGCCGGTGGTGTGATTACTCACGTCCTGCACTACACCGAGGCCGCGACGGGTCGTGAGTTGGGCGACGCGCTGATGTATGTCGAGGAGCCGGCGATGGCCTTCTACTTTTACGCTTTCTACGATCTCGAATGGTTCCAGCGCAACCTCGGCATGTTCATGATGACGGGGGCGCTGCGGTTCTTTCGCGAGCGTGGCTTGGGGCATTTGTACCTTGGCACCTGCTACTCGCAACGCGCCCTCTACAAGACCCAATTTCCCGGCATCCAGTTTTTCAACGGGTTCCGGTGGTCCGGCGATCTTGCCGAATTGAAATACATGATCACGCGCGAGCAGGGCGCGATCGAGAAACATTTGCTGGAGACGGAGGAATTTCGCGAGCAGTTCTACGGCGGGCAAGTCGCCAACGCGGCGGCGTTTGGGTTTGCCGTCAAGCCGGTTTGAGAAAATTCACTTTTTCACCGCCTCCGGTGACTCGTCGGCGCGGGCCGCAAAGGCACGGATCGTTTTCTCGAGAAGCTGGCGGCTGGCCTCGCCGTCAGCGCGAATCCGCGCGTCAACCTGGTTGAATCGGGAGCGGGGAAACCATCGCTGGACCCTCACCACCAGGGTCCTCCGAGGAGAAAACCTCCGCTCAAAAGTTTCCCATTCGCGTCGAATGGCCTCCTGGGGCGGCGGTATTTTCCGCGCGACACGAGTCAATTCCTCCGCAATGGCCCGGCAATCGGCCGGGGCAAGCCGGTAGGCCAGTGGCAAAAGATTCGTGGCTCCGACTTCGATGCAACTCATTCCAATGTAGAGATGCTCGACCACTCCATTCGGCATAACCGCCGCCCCCAACTTGATCAGGTCAATGTAACTGCTGACGGCCAATTCCAGGTGGTTCGCCATTTCGCGGCCTTTCCCTTCCGCAAAAAAAAGCGCCGGCAAAAAAGTTCTCCAATAACTACGACTTGCTCCCAATGGCGGCTTGTCCGGCGCCAAGCCCAGGACCGGCGGGGCCGCACATGGCAGGATGAGACCTTTCCGCACTTGCACCAACACCTGTTGATTTCGCCTCACCCAGGCAAGTGCCTTGTCGGACGGTATTGGCATCTCTCCCTCGTAAAGAACCAGCTTGCCTTCCGCGGCGGCGATCAATTCGTATCCATTCGGACTCGGCAACCCGAACGGAGGAGGAGAAACCTTTTGCGGCCAGGCAAGCCAAACCACAACGGCGGCCAGGCCGGCGCCAATGATCCATAATCTTTTTCTCCGACGGGACATAATCGAATCCTACGGATAGTGGACCACAATGAAACTTCATTTGGATTTCACTTCGCGGACCCGGTTTCCAACTCGATTGCGCGGTCCGCGAATTCCCGCGCCAGTTTCATCCGCGTCTGGCGGTGCGCGTTGTAACTTTCTCGGAAAAAGAACTCGTTGGAAGCTTGTCCCGGCGCGTGGACCCAAAACCGGATTTTCATGCCTATTTTTCTCATCAACGGAAGGTTTCGATTCCATAACTCGCGGTCCCTGGCCAACAACTCCTCTACCGGCGGAAAATTGTGACTCAAACGGTTCAGCTCGCCGGCCACACGGCGGCATTCCTCCGCGCGCAGCCGCGGTTTCAAAGGCCCAAGCCGCTCAGCCCCCAAGGCATCGCTGGTCAATCCGGCCCAGCCGTGGAGCAGGCTCGCGCCATGCATCACCGCGCTGGCAAGCCGGATGGCATCCAGATAACTCTCCGCCGCCTGGGCAGGACGACCGCTTTGCTCCAACCGGCGACCTTCCGCCGCAAACAAACGACCGGCCTGCGAAAGCAACGAGGTTTCCTTGAGATGCCGGTTCGGGTTTTTGAAGGAGTCGAGAACCGGGGGCGTCACGCAAGACATGGCAAGGCCCCGGCGAAGCTGCTCCAGCACAAGCTGATTCTTTTCCGCCCAGGCGATTTGCTCCTTGTCCGGGGCCTCGGCGATTTTGTCGCCGAAGAAGGCTGAATTCGTTCCCGCCGTGACCAGAACATCATAGCCGTTCGGGTTCGGCAGCGCAGGTTCGGGAATCGCTGGCGATCCCCGGGTCGAGATTCCCAAGGCAATCAGACCGGCCATGACCCCGACGGCAAGAATCAGCAAAATCGTCTTGCGAAGTCGCATGACACTTGGGGAAATCATCTCGCCGGTCCCTCTTCCATTTCCTTCGCGCGATCCTCGAACTCCCGCGCCAGATTTGTCAACGCTTGCTGGCTTCGATTGATCCTCGCCAAAAGCGCCGTGTCCGTTCGCCGCGCCTTTGATCCCGGAATCATTCGCTGGATTCTAGCCCAAACGTATTTCCCCAATCCAGCGTGTTGCCGGTAAACCTCCCGTTCGCGCCGCATCGTCTCCGCCGCGGGCGGAACCTCGCGCACGGATCGCGCCAGTTCGGCGGCGACCCAACGGCAGTCTTTTGGGCCGAGCTTGTCTTTAAGCGTTTTCAACTTTGCCGTCCCAAGGGCGGCGCAACCCTCCCCGTTGAGATGGTCGCTCATCCTCCCGCCGTGAATGACGGCGCAACCGAGCCGAATGGCGTCCACATATCCCTGCGCGGCCAAATCCGGGTGACCCGCGAGCTCATGAAGGGTTCCCTCTGCCACGAGCAATCGAGCGCATTGTTTGGAGAGAGCCAGGTAACCCATGTGCTGGCTTAAGTTGCCCGGAGCCAGCACTGCGGGCGGAACCGTGCAAGAAAAGCTCAAACCGCGTCGAAGCTGTTCGAGCACCAATTGGTTCTTGGCCACCCAAGCGGATAGTTCTCCCTTGGAGGATTCATCAATATAGACCATCAAGGCCTGCGAGTTCGATCCCGCGGCAAGAATCACGTCGTAACCGTTCGGGCTCGGCAGGGTGACCGCCGGCTGCCTTCCCCAGTCTCCCAGGATACCGGCCAGACCAACGGCGACCGCGACCGTCAGCGCCAATAAAATCGATTTCTTGATTCGCATGACCACCGTCGCCGGCTCCCCTGCCAGCATCACTTGACCGGCCTGGCCTCCAATTCCTTCGCGCGATCCTCGAACTCCCGCGCCAGTTTCTCCAATTCTTGCCGGTTGCGGGCGGCTTTGGCGCGAAAGCTGGCCTCTGAGCGGTTCAAGCCCGAGTTGGGAATCCACCGTTGAAACTTGACGGCCAGCCTCACCGCCACGCTGGCGCGGCGCTCGTAAGTCATCCGCTCGCGCTGGAACACTTCGTCCACGGGCGAAAATTCGCGGCCAATGCGCGCCAATTCCGTGGCGACCAAACGGCAATCAGCCGCGCCCAACCGCGGTCTCAAAGCCTCGAGGTTCTTCATGCCAATCGCGGTGCAGGCAAAGCCGACCAACTGGTCGATGATCAGCCCGCCGCGCGACACTGCCTCGCCCAGTCGCACCGCGTCCAAATAAGCGCGCGCCGCCTGGCTGTTGGGCCCGTTCTGCTCAAATCCCTTTCCCTCGGCCACCAGCAAACGGGCCAGTGATTTGAGGCGTGCCAACTCCTCCAGATGAATGGCCGCGTCCGCCTCGCTGCCGGAGACGGGCGGAACCCGTCCCGGCAGCTCCAGACCATGGCGAAGGCCCTCCAGCGCCGCGCGATTCTTCTCCACCCACGCGACGCGTTCCTCCGGCGTGGTCTCGGAATCGTCTTTGGCCAGGGTGATCAAATTCGTTCCCGCGGCGAGGATCACGCGGTAGCCATTCGGGTTCGGCAACGGGGGAGGCGCGGCTGGTTCTTTTTCCGGCCACGCGAGCAGCCCAAGGCCCGCCAGGATCACCACGCCAGAAATTAACAAACCTTTTTTCCAAGAGTGCATGAAGGCGAGAATGCGGTTTTCCAGACCGTCCTGAAATTACAATTTCATCCAAGTTTTGGAGATGAGAACGAGTCCATGGTGATCCGGTTTGGATCGCTTTTCGCGTGACCTTTTCTCCCATGTGGCGTCAGAGCAGGAGAATGCGTGGCGGGCTGGCGCTCGGGAGAGCAATTTATTCGCCGTGACACGAAATCCGGGTTTGACACCGCGCCGGGCCAATTCTAGCTTGCCGCACAGATAATCTTTATGTCTGAGAACGCGCCCTTGACTCCTGGTGGCGTTCCGCCGAAACCGGCGGAAGCGGCCAAAGTGCAGCCAAAAAAAGAGACCGTCCGCATCAGCCTGCCGCCC
>CAZMLP010000408.1:0-10621 GCA_964566745.1 uncultured Verrucomicrobiota bacterium
CGGACGGCAAGGCTTACATTGATCTGTGGGATGTGCCGGGGGACATTGCTCCCATCGCCAAGCCGGAAGTGACTGAATGGCAATTTGTGTACGGAGAATACACGCCAGGGACGACCTTCGTAGGCGCGCGGTTGGTGCATGATTACAATTTTTCGATCGGCCAGGTCATCTACTTCGACGAGTTCGCGTTGACCCCGAAGAGCGAGTTTGCTCCTCCCGTCCCGTTGCCTGCCACACGGGTGGTGGATATTCGCCGCCAGAATCCGGTAAACGAGGAGACCAGCGCCACCCGTCTCGTTTACCAAGTGATCTTCAACAAAGGGGTCACGGGAGTGGACGTGGGTGATTTTGCGCTGGTGGCCACAGGCACGGCCACGGGCGAGATTTCGTCCGTGTCAGCCGGCACTGGCACGGTGTTTTACGTGACGGTGACCAACGCCAGCGGACTGGGCACGCTCCGCCTGGACTTCAAGGATACGGCAACCGCCATCACCAATTTGGCGGGCGATTCACCCGGCGGCTTCCATGACGGCGAGTTCTATAATTTGGTGTCCAGACCAACCCTCTTTGGCTGGGGGGAAACTGTTGGCTTGCAAACGAATCTGCCTGCGGCGGTGGCGCGCGGCACGGTGCTGGATGGGGAAAACGTGATCGCCACGGCAGGCGAGTACCACGACCTCTTTCTAACGGCGGAAGGCCGGGTCTTTTCCCGGGGCCAAAACCAATATGGCGCGTTGGGGGACGGGACTACCAACGTCGGTGTCAGCGTCACACCGCGGGCGATAGTAACGAATTCAGCCTTGGCCGGATAACGCATCGTGGCAGTTGCGGCTGGTGGAAGCTTTAGTCTGGCGCTGACAGACGATGGGCAGGTGGCCGCTTGGGGTGTCAATTCGGAAGGCCAATTGGGGAACGGCCAGCATGGTTACAGTGATCCCGGCATGGTTCCGGCGTATAGCTCCATGCCCGTGCTGGTGGACTCCAGCCAATTTTCCAACAAAGTGGTTGCCGTCTCGGCCGGTTGGAGCCACAGCCTGGCTTTGGACTCGGACGGGCGGGTTTACGCTTGGGGGCTCAACGTCGGTGGCGAGTTGGGGAACAACAGCCCGGCTGGCGCCATCGTGCCATCGCCGGTAAGGGTGGGAGGCGCACTGGCTGGAAAGCCTGTCATCGCGATCGCCGCCGGCCTTAGTATTAGCGTGGCTTTGGACTCGGCCGGGCAAGTATACATATGGGGTTTTTCTCCCTCGGATCGGAGGGGAAGCGGAGGGACTTTGCATCTCGACAGTGTGCCTGAGCCAGCTCCGGTCGATGTGGGGGGCAGGATGGTCAAAGCCATAACCACCGGCCAGGGGCATGTGCTTGCTCTGGCCTCGGACGGGAAACTCTACGCTTGGGGGCGGAACGAGGAAGGCGAACTGGGAGACGCGGTCCAGGGCTGGAGTTCGGATTTTGTCCCGGTGAACACGCGATTGAAGGGAAGCCAAGTTGCCGCCATCGGAGCGGCTGGCTTTGCGAGCCTTTTCCTGACAACAAATGGTTTGGCTTACACGTGGGGATACGACGGCCACGGAGAATTGGGCAACGGCTTGCCGGTTCTTCAAGAGCGCGTTCCCCAAGCCGTGGCCGCCAACGGCGTTCTGCGCGGCAAGAAAGTGGTGGCCGTCAGCGGGGGACCTCTCTCCAGTCATTTCGTCGCGCTCGCGGTGGATCGGCCGCAGCCGGTCATCCAGAGCATGCTTTGGCCAGTGGCGGGAAATTACGCGGCCGGCGAAAACCTTGATTTTGTGGTGCGGTTCAGCGCCCCGGTCCTCGTCACCGGCACGACCGTTTTACGGCTTGCCGGGCTGGCGGGCGATTCCTTGGCGTTGAGCGACGCCAGTTATGTGTCCGGCAGCGGTTCCGCCGTCTTGCTTTTTCGCCACACCATCTCGCCGGAGGAGAGTGCGCCGGGCGGCATTTCCCTGGCCGGCTTTTCGCTCAATGGAGGCACAATCCGGGATGCCGCCGGGACGGACGCTCCGTTGACTTTGACGGCGCCGGATCTGACTGGCGTGCTGGTGAACACGGGCCCGCCGGTCATCCGCGCCGAGCCGCAAGACCTCTCGGCGCGCGAGGGGGCAAACGCCCAGCTCGCGGTAAGGGTGGCGGGCGGCGGCTCGCTGGGCTATCAATGGTCAAAGGACGGAATACCCCTGGCAGGCGCGACCAGCGCCACGTTCACTCGCTTGAATATTCAAGGCACAGATGGCGGATTTTATCAGGCGGTGATCGCCAACTCGCTGGGCGCTGTGACCAGCCGGGTGGCGGAATTGGTGGTGTTCGATTCGCATGACGTTGCCGCCAAAGTGAGCACCCTGGCTGGCAGCGGTGTGGCCGGTACGGCGAATGGCGCGGGGACAAACGCCTTCTTTAGCAATCCGAACGGCGCTTTTGTGGATGCCAATGGCTACGTTTATGTGGCGGACGTGTACAATCATATTATTCGCCTTGTCAGCCCGGCGGGCGGGGTCACGACCCTTGCAGGGAGCGGCGTGGCGGGTTATCAAGACGGGCCTGGAGACCAGGCGCGGTTCAATTTTCCCATCGGTGTTTTTGTGGACCGGGGAGGCGATATTTATGTCGCTGACTCGGAGAACAACCGGATTCGAAAGATCAGCCCGTTTAGCCTCCGCACGGTGAGCACCGCGGCGGGCAGCGGCTTGCCCGGTTATGAGAACGGTCCGCCGGACGAGGCCAAGTTTAATTTTCCCAACGACCTTGTGGTGGGCAGCGACGGTGCAATCTACGTCACCGAGTTTAACAATCACACCGTGCGCAAGATTTTTCCGGGCGGGCCGGTGATCACTTGGGCGGGCAATGGCGCGGCGGGTTACGCCGATGGCCTGCGGGACCAGTCCCGACTAAATCGACCGGGCGGCATCGCCATTGATGGAGCCGATAATCTATATGTGACCGAGTGGGGCAACCAGCGGATCCGCAAGATCGACCCCGCCGGAAACGTCACGACTCTGGCTGGCACCGGCTCGCGCGGATACGTGGATGGGCCGGCTTGGGAGGCCTGCTTTGATTCGCCGGACGGAATTGCCGTGGACACTTACGGCAACGTGTACGTCACTGAATTTGGGAATCCGGTGATTCGCCGCATCGCGGGAGGCGAGGTGACAACCATCGCGGGCGGGTTGGTGGCGGGCGCTGCCAACGGCTACGGTTCGGTTGCCCGTTTCGGGGGTACAGGCGGCGGTCCTGGTGGAATCGGAGTGGACCCGCAAGGAAACCTGGTGGTGGCGGACACCACGGCGCAATTGATTCGGCGGATCGCTTTGATCATGCCGCCCCGCCTGCGGGCAATTCCGCGGGTTGGCGGCCTCGAATTGAATTGGCCCGCCACAAGTGGCGGCTTTCGGCTGGAGAGCACCGGCAGCTTGGGAGCGGAGGCGGAATGGACTGTTGTCGGGGACACGGTTCAAACCACCGGCTCGACCAATCGTGTGACTGTGCCGAGGACAGACCCGCAACGCCACTACCGTTTGCGCCGTCCTTGAGAGGCGACTGTGAAGGAGCTTTCTTTTGTTGGTTAGTGAAACCAACCGAGGCGTTTGCGGTTTGTGAAATAAAGCAGGCCGAGGATGCGCATCTCCAGCGTCATGAAATAGAGCGACGCGAATCCCGTGATTACCGTCGGGAGCAGTGGAATGGGGATAATCTTTTCGAGGATGCGCTCGCTTAGGCCGCTCGCGCCGTAAGCCAGGAAGAATGCCACGCACGCCAGAAAATATTCCAACGGCACGGCCATGATGGCGGGCAACACCACGAGCGGATTGAGCGAGGCAAAGTTGTCGAACATGAACACCGCCAGCAGCGACATCGGGAAATAGACGCCTCCGAAGGCGATCGTCGCGAAGAAGATAAACGGGTTCAATTCCTCGTGCCGGTCCCGGAGCATCAGGTAGAAGATCATGGGCGCGAACGCCACTAGAAAGCTCCAGACCATCAGAAAAAACGGGCGGCCAATGTCCTCCCACACATCTGAGAAATCCGGCCAGCCTGGCAATACCTCGTCCCCGTGCGCGGAGGACAGCACGATCTTCTGCATGTAGGCGAACAAGTAGCCACCCGCAAAGATGGTCGCGATCCACGAAAAGCGCGCGGCGAAATCCATCACCAGATAGAACAGGGTGCCGGCCAGCAGGAACGTTGTCCCGCCTTTGCGAAAGGGATAACCAGGCACTTCGGGCAGCAGCTTGAAAAACGACTGCCCGGCTCGCTTGCGTGACTCCAGATGGGGCGTGGCATCCACGCAAATGCCGCGACAGAGCGGGCAGTACCGGAACACCTTGGTTCCCGAGTGGCGGAGATTGATGCACCCGTCGCAAAAGAAGTTTTCGCACCGCTTGCAAATCCAGCGCGCCGGGACTGTGGGATGATTGTGGCAGGGCGCGTCATTCTCTGAAAACGCCACCGGTTCCGTGATCGTCGGGTTGGCGGTGGCCGTTTCTTCCTCCACCTGGCTCAAACTGAGTCGCGGCTGGCCCGCCACTCCCTCCTGGTTGGTATAGAGGTAATCCACCGAGCCGAAGCGAACCGTCTGGCCGGGAGAAAGTGCGACGGGTTGGTGCGGCGCGAGCAGTTGTCCATTGAGATACGTGCCGTTTGTGGATTGGAGGTCTTGCAACGTGACTGCGGCGTCCTCGACAATAATCTCGCAGTGGCGACTCGAAACGGAGGAGTGCTGGATGATGAAGTTATTCATGCCCGCCCGCCCGATCAGGTTTTTTCCCGGCGAGAGAGCCAGCTCGCGTGGCTCCACTTCAGGCGTCTGCGCGATAAGTCTGTTCATTGCCGTATAAACGATCTTTGTCGGACGGGCGAAGTGGAAGGCGGCGAGTTTTCTACCGGCGCGGACCACATGGGTTGCGACCGGAAATCAACAAATCCTGACTTGCGCGGCTCTTGTCGCCACAACTCCGCCATGCGCTGAATTCGCTCCTGCGTGGGCGGGTGGGTGCCGAGAATGGAGAGGTCACCGGCATCCTCGTCACGTTCCAGCTTGGCCAGCTTTTCCATAAACCGTTTCATGCCGCGCGGATCGATATTCGCCGCCACCAGATTGCGCCACCCTTTCTCATCCGCCTCGCGCTCGTGATCGCGTGAGAATCGTTGCGAAAGCAAAACGGCGGAGCCGCGCGTGACGATGCCCACCACGCCCGCGTCGCTGCCAAACATCGCCTGAAGCAGCGCGAGCGGCCCGGCCGACGCGACCATCGTCCGCAGGCCGTGCCGCTCCGTCACATGCGCAATCTCATGGGCCATCACACCAGCCAGTTCCTCGGGGTCACTCGTGAACTCCAGCATTTTTGTGGTCACGAAAAGCTTGCCACCCGGCACGGCGTAGGCGTTCGGCGCCGAACTCTTGAGCAGATACACTTGGAAGTCGTAGCGTGATTTTGGCTGCGCCTTTACCAGCCGGCTGGTGAGGTCGTTGAGCCGCGCCACCACGGGCGGATCGTCCACCAGCTTTCCCTTGGCCTTGATTTCTTCAAAAGTCTGATCACCGATCGCCTTTTCCACACTCACTGGCACGCTGTTAACCACCCGGTTGGTGATGCTGCCGCTGAAGGCATAGATCAATCCCGCCGCCAGCACGAAGCAGACAAGAAATACCAACGACTGGCGAACGCGTTTCTTTCCATCCTGCCGCCGTCGGAATTCCCGGATCTGTTCTCGTAGCCTTGGTCGTTGTCCGAAGGCCCGCTCGTTCAGAATGCGCCGGTCGTGGCAAAAAAATGTCCACTCGGGCAAGTCCGCATGCTGGAAAACGACGCGATTCTGGTCCCAGCCGCCAAAGTCGATGTCCAGCCCCTCATAGGGAACCTCGACATTCATCGAATCCGACTCGAAGCGGAGCGAGTAGGGGGCGGTTTGCAATTGGCCGGTAAGGCCCGTGCCCGGCAGGCTGGGATGAAAAGCGGTGGTCGCGTAAACTGACGGCTGCACTTCCACTCGCGAAGAGCGTGCCTGAAATTGGGCGCCCGAGAAAGTTATAAAATCCGGCGCAAATCGTAATCGATCTGTGCCATTCGCGCTGCGCGCTTGTTTCCGGTCCGCAGGGCGGGTAAAAGAGGGACATGAGATCCTCGCTTGCCTCATGGCGTTTCACCGCCTTGGTTTTTGCGCTTTGCCTCGGCGGCTGGTTTGGCAGGGCGGCGGACACGCCCGCCAAATCAGTTGACGTGGTTCTTTGGTTTGACACGGAGGATTACCTGTTGCCTGCCGATGACGACGCGACCAAGCGACTGGCCTAGATGCTGTCGGCGCGCGGGATTCGCGCCACGTTCAAGCTGGTTGGGGAGAAAGCGCGCGTGCTGGAGAAACGTGGCCGCCTCGATGTGATTGCCGCTCTCCAGCATCACGACATCGGCTATCACGCCAATTTCCACTCCGTTCATCCGACACCCACTGAATATCTCGCGGACGCCGGCTTGCTTGATGGCATGGACGAGTTTGTCCGGCGGGAGGGGCGCGGCGCCGAGGACGTGCGGCGCATTCTGGGCATCGGGACGCTCTCTTGTTACGGGCAGCCCGGGTCTTCCTGGGCGCCGCAGGCCATTGCCGCGCTGGCCCGCATCGGCGTCGCGCCCCACGGTTTGCCGTGTTATTTGGATGACGGGTCGCACGTCGGATTGAAAGGGATTCCCGTCTGGTACGCCAACGCGCTGGTGGCCTATGACATGATGCCGAACCGGACACGCATGGACCTGCACGATCCAGCGCAAGTCGAGCCGGGCAAAATGGATTTCACGAGCATCGCAGACCGCCTGCGCGGCGAGGGCGGGGGATTGATCAGCATTTTCTATCATCCCTGCGAGTGGGTGCATCAACGGTTCTGGGATGGTGAAAATTTTTCGCGGGGGGCAAACCCGCCGCGCGAGCAATGGCGCCCACCGCCGCAACTTCCTAAAGAGGAGACCGAGGCATCCTTCCAGCGCTTCGCGGGGTATATCGACCATATCAAAGCGACACCCAACGTGCGATTTGTGACTGCCAGTGACTTGCCGCTCATTTATCCAGACGCGACACACGCCCACGGCGCGACCGAGACCGATCTGGACGAACTGTCTGCGCGAATCGTTGCCAACGAGGCCAAGGGAGTGGATTTCCAAGTGCTTGGCCGCCATGCCTATTCGGTCGCGGATCAACTTGAACTGCTCGCCCGCGCGGTGGGCGAACGCATCGAAAATCGCGCGCCCAGGTTTCCCCTGCGCGTGAAGGGATTGCTGGGGCCAGACGCGCCGTATAATGGGACCAACCGTCCCGCGCATTTGGACTGGTTTGCATTTCGCGACGCGACCCGCGACGTGCTCGATTTCATCCTGATGGAGAAACGGGTGCCCGCGCGTGTGTTTGTCGGGCCGGACCCAGTGGCGCCGGCAGACTACCTCGTCACGCTCGCGCGGGTTTACCGGTTCCAACGCCAGAACGGGAAACTCCCCACCGAGGCGGGAGTCGAATTGGGGACGGGCGTCGAATTACTGCCCGCGCGTCATGTGGCCAAAGACACGCCGAATTTGTTCGGCGGCTGGGTGATTCACCGCGAGGGGTTCCGCGCCCCGAAAGTGATGGAAGTGGCCCGGCTGCAAGCCTGGACCCTCAAGCCGGCTCTTCGCCAATAACGGTCAAAATAGGCTGTTTTCTTGCCCGGCAATTCCCGCTTACTCTCGCTCCATGCCGGACTTGGTTGCCCAAATCGAGCGTGAGATTTTACGACGGCGGTTGCTACCGCCGGGCGAACGAATTCTCGTGGCCGTTTCCGGAGGCATTGACTCCATCGCGCTTCTGCGGGTGCTTCACGTGCTGGCGCCGCGTCATCGCTGGACATTGGTGGTGGCGCATTTTAATCACCGGTTGCGAGGCATGGACAGCCGCCGGGATGAGTGGTTCGTGGCCCGTACCGTCCGCGAGTTGGATCTTCCGTTCACGCGCGGTTCGGGAGCCGTGGCCAGGCACGCGCGTGCCAATGGTGTTTCCATCGAAATGGCCGCGCGGCAATTGCGGCATGAGTTCCTCGCCCGTGCCGCGCGCGCGCATCGTTGCCCTTGCATTGCATTGGCGCATCACGCCAATGACAATCTGGAACAATTTTTCCTGCGATTGTTGCGTGGCGCCGGCGGCGCAGGACTCGCGGGAATGAAATGGCGGTCGCCTTCGCCGGTTGACCCGCGGGTTGAACTGGTGCGGCCATTCTTGGCGTGTTCCAAGGAGGAATTGACTCAATGGTCGGCCGGAAAGGAAATCGCCCATCGTGAAGATCAGTCCAACCAGTCAAACGACCCGTTGCGCAACCGCATTCGCAACGAGCTCCTGCCCCTGCTCGCCAGAAAATATCAACCGGCGCTGGCGGGAGTGGTGCGGCGTGCGATGGACATCGTGGGCGACGAGTCAGAGTTTGTCGCGCAGGCCGCCCGGCTGTGGCGCGCCGGGAAGGGCGACGTCCCCTTCGAACATTTGCACGTCGCGGTGCAACGGCAGTGCGTGAAAGACCAGCTCATTGAACTGGGCGTGGAGTCGGATTGGGAATTGGTGGAGCGCCTGCGTTCTGAACCGGGCCAACCGGTTTCCATTGCGCCGGGTCAAACGATTGCGCGCGACAAAAGCGGGAAGCTCTCCCGGGGGACGTCTCCGCAATGGGAATTCGACTTGTCAGAAAGCAGGGTGAATTTTGGCGCGGGGCACAAAAATCACCGTTTTGCCGGGGTAAATTTTGCGTGGCGATTTTCACACCACCAGCACCCGGCGGACGGCAGGATTCGGCCTCCGGCTGGGACCGAGTTTTTTGACGCGACTCGTGTCGGGAAGGAGATCGTTCTGCGTCACTGGCGCCCGGGGGACACCTTTCAGCCCATCGGGCTTGCGCAACCCGCCAAGCTGCAAGATCTTTTGACCAACGCAAAAATTCCCCAAGCCAGGCGCCGGCAACTCGTGGTGGCGGCATCCGGGCGGGGAGAGATTTTTTGGGTGGAGGGATTGCGGATTGGAGAGATTGGCAAGGTGACGTCGCAAACACACCGGCGACTGGAACTTCATTGGCGCCGGGAGGGCCCGGTTTGAACGTCCGGCATCCGGAGCAGGTAATTTATTTTACAGCGGCGGCAAGTTGCTCTACACTGCAAGGCGCATGGATTTGACGGTTGAGATGTTTAAATCGGAGATCGCGGAGGCCCTGCGGGCCTTCGAGAAGTATATTGTTTGCCTGGACAAGACTCCGGAGGAGTTCATGACCTCCTTGCAATCGCTGATGGAAAAGGCGATCAAGGCCTACTTGAACCGGGGTCCGACGTTGCGTCACGGGATCGCCCTTGACCGGCAAGTCACCATCATTCTCAGCCAGACCGACCACGACCGCCCGCTCTGCGGCATTTATTTCAACCTGGCCTCGCCTTACCACAAAAAAGCGACGGCCAAGAAAGCCAAGGTCGAGGAAGAGACTTGAGGAAACCGGAGTCGGCAAAAAACGGTCCTGATTTATTGCCAACCTCCGGCTTTGGGGCTAGTCGGCGCGAACTTCGTCCCCAGCCTGCGCGTCCCCCGCGAGTATATCTGCCGCGATGTTGTTGTTCATCGCCGGGCCAGTCACTTTGACCTCCCCGACCTTTCTTCCCTCACGATAAACGTTCAGACGTTGCTCCACCGGGGGAAGGGGATTGATGGAATAATCCAGCACCACAAAGCGCAGTTTCTGGTCCACCCGGGCAACGCGGCCGCCCGTGGTCTCGATCTTGGCGACGAAGGGCGGTTCCTTGGATTCCCCCTTGTTTTTCCCCGGCTTCCTTTCCTTGGTTTTCGCCTTGGCTTGTTTCGTCTGCGGGGAAGCCGGCTTCGGCTGGGCGCTGCCAGACGCGGCGGGGGGAGACTTGTGCGAGGCACAGCCCCCGAGCACAACGGACAAAATGATCAATAGCGTGACGACAAAACGCATGGAAAACTGTTAAAGGATGCGAGGCTTCAACGTCAACGGGCAATCCTTGCAAAGGCAGGCGGGACACATGCTATTTGTCCTGCCTCTGCTTTTCGGCCGCCGGCTCAATGTCGCGCCACATCTGATTCCAATCCAGCCAGGCTGCCGCCCAATCCTCGCCCGTGAATTTCGACCGGGCGGCGGGCAGCAACTCACGGAGGATTTCCACCGATTTTTGCAGCTCCCGCTTGTCGCCAAACTGGCGTTGCGCGGAGGCAAGCTCCAAATGGTTGCCCGGATACTCGGGCGACAACTCCACCGCTTTTTGCAAATGCAGCCGCGCTTTGGCCCGGCTGCCAATGCTGGTGGGCCAGCCAGGCACATCGCGGTATAGCATGCCCAAAGAGCGATCTGACCCGCCGTAATCGAATTTTTCGTCCAACAGCCGGGCGATTTTGAATTCCTTCTCCATTTCTTCCACGATGCGAAGCGCGCCAATGCTTTTTGTGCGGGCGAGTTGGCCCAAGTCCATCGCTAGGTAGTAGTGCCCGGCCGCCAGTTTTGGTTCCCCCTCAATCAAGCGGCGACAGACCGCAATGCCCTGCTCGGCGATTTGTTTTCGTTCTTTGTCGGTTTCGACGATGTCCGCCAAGTCAAAGCTTGCCC
>CAZMLP010000409.1:0-2488 GCA_964566745.1 uncultured Verrucomicrobiota bacterium
ATGATGGTTCATGTAAGCGAAGGATGGATGCCCGCTGTGGTGGGTCTTCATTTTCTCCCCTTGTTCCTGCTCTCGGTCTGGCTGTTGAACCAGTTGCCGGGGCCGACCAGCAGCGACATCGCGGAGCGTGCCTTGCGGCAACCGATGACCGGCCAGGACCGCCTGGCGTTCGTGAAGCAATTCATGTTCGGCCTGGTCACGCTCTGCCTGGCTTATTTCTTCCTCACCGCCTACCGTGATTTTCGGGACAATTACCAGGTGGAGGTTCTCGAGGGGCTGGGTTATCCCTACGCCAAAAACAAGGCGATCATTTCCACCACGGAAACGCTTGTCGCCTTCGGCGTGATGGGCGCGCTGGCGCTGCTCAATATCATCAAGGACAACCGGCGGGGGTTGCTGGGGGCGTTTGTGGTGATGACCTCGGGTGTCGCGCTGCTTGGCATCAGCACGATCCTTTTCGACCTCAAGGCCATCAACGGCTTCTGGTGGATGACCCTTACGGGCCTTGGCTCGTATCTCACCTATGTGCCCTTTGGCACGGTGCTCTTCGACCGTTTGATCGCGTTGACCCGCGCGACCGGCACGGCTGTGTTCGCCATTTATGTGGCGGATGCCATCGGTTACACCGGCTCGGTTGGCGTGCAGCTCTACAAGGATCTCGGGCAAAGCACCATGTCCCGCCTCAGCTTTTTCAAGGGGTTTTCCTACTTCATGTGCGTGCTCGGAGTGGTCTGCCTCTTCAGCAGTTGCGCCTACTTCCTCAAGCGGGAGGCGCCGCGAAAAACGCCGGCGAAATAGGGGGCGGGATTACAACGAGCGGTACAACTCCTCCACGCGCTCCAGCGGAATGCCCGCCGGTTCGTGATCCAGCAGCCACTTGAAATCCTCCTTGGCGCCGGCACGATCCCCCGTTTGCCAGCGCAACATCCCCCGGTCAAACCGCTCATACGCGCTGTCCGGCGCGAGCCGCACAATCACATCGAGGTAGCGCAACGCGTCCCCCGCGGAGTCCCCGCGTCGCGCGGCGTCGAACAGGTTGCGCAGCATGCGAATGACGATTTGCCGTTTCGAAGCGGCCTGCAAATGCTCGTCTTGCAACGCCACGCCCGCGTTGTCCGCGACCAATTCGGCGATCTCCGCGCGGGTCATTGTTTTTCCGCCCTCAAACACGTTGATATATTGCTCCTTTTCGCCGGCGGGCGTGAATTTGACCATGAAATGGCTCGGCACCGGAATGCCCGCGACGTTTGTCAGCCCGGCCCGCGCCGCCAGCTCCGTAAACAAAACAGAAAGGGTGATCGGAATCCCCTCGTGATCGTCAATGACTTTGTCGAGGTAACTGTTCGCGCGGTTGTAGTAATCCAGGCGGCTGCCGTGAAACCCGTTTTCCGCGAACAGATATTTGGTGATCGCCGCCACTCGCGCGGAGTCGTCGGCCCCTGCCGGCACATTTGCCATCGCCTCGCGAGCCATCCCGGTCAACGTGAGTTGGTACGCGCGAATCTCCAAGTCGGGATTGTCCAGCTTCGATAGCAGCAACACCGCCCGCGCCAGATCGATCTTTTCCTCCGGCCCGTTCAGCACGGTGTCCAGTTCCGCGCCAATCGCCTCGGCGTGGACGCGATCCGCCAAACGACGCAACCGGCTCGCCTCACGTTCTAGTTTGCTCGCCTGCTCGCGCAACAATCTCCGGCTCGCGTCGTCGTTGGCGCGGAGCTCGGCGAGCAAGGCGGCATCCGTGTCACCCTCCGCTCCCTGGCCTAATTTCGCGACCCGGGTGGCCAGTTCCGCCGGGACAATCGGGGCCGGGTTATTCAAATGCTCCGCGACCGCGAAATTTTTGAAGGACGCCTGCGTGTCGCGGAATTTGGCCAGGCCCACACTCCCTCCCGCGAGGCCTTGGTCGTCCGACTCGATGACCAAATGGCCGTTGACGTAGCAGAGCAACCGGCCCGGCTCGACGCGCACCGTCAACGTGTTCCACTCACCCGGCCGGTAAAACTCGCTCGGCTTCGTTGTGAGAATGGTCCAATTGCTCGCCACCGGCCCCTCGAACCGAGTGAGGCGCAATTGTCCGGCCGTCGGATAAAACCCGTAATGTTTGTCTCCGCCATCCGAGGCAAAAGCCAGGCCCGCCGCGCCCGACTCGTCTTCCAAGCGAACTGTTACTGTCAATTCATACGGACGCGGCGGGGGAGCCGTCCGTGAAAGCAACAACGCCCGGCCACCGAAACCGGCTCCCGCTCCCGTCACCTCGATGCGGCCCGCCCGCTGGCTCCATTGCGCGCCAAAGAGCGGCTGCCAGGACTTTGTGCTCACCGCTCCTTGCGCCAGCCAGCGGCGAATCGGCACCGGGTTAGGCCGGTCGAGCAAAAGCTTGAGGGCATTGACCGGCGTGGCGAAGCCGAGGTTCCGGCTCACCATGGATTTCATCGTCAGCAAGCCATGCACGCGGCCTTGACGGTCCAGCATCGGCCCGCCGCTGTTC
>CAZMLP010000410.1:0-4696 GCA_964566745.1 uncultured Verrucomicrobiota bacterium
AAATTCGCGCTAATCCAGGGGCGCTCGGCGCATTGAGCGGCGTTGCCGGCCTGTTGATTTTCTGCGGCGCAATGGGCAAAATCGCGCAGAACCCGTTGCACCTCTGGCTGCCGGACGCGAAGGAGGGACCCTCGCCGGTCAGCGCGTTGATTCATGCCGCGACGATGGTGGCCGCCGGCGTTTACATGCTCTGCCGGATGTTTTTCCTCTACACCGCGACGCCCGCCTGGCCGCATTCCCTGGAATTTTTGGGTGACGTTACCGCGCTGGATGTGATCGCGTGGATCGGTGGCGTTACCTCGCTGATGGCCGCGCTCATCGCCGTTCAACAAAACGACATCAAGCGCATCCTTGCCTACTCGACGCTCTCGCAACTCGGCTACATGGTGATGGCGGTGGGACTGCATTCGCCCGCCCCGGCAATGTATCATCTCACGACCCACGCCTTTTTTAAGGCGATGCTGTTCCTTGGCGCCGGCTCGGTGATCTACGGGATGCATCACGAGCAGGACATCTGGAAAATGGGCGGCTTGCGGAAATCGATGCCCGTCACCTTCTGGACCTTCCTTGTCGGCACGCTGGCGCTGGCGGGAATCCCGCCGTTCAGCGGTTTCTACAGCAAGGACGAGGTTTTGGCCGCCGCTTCCGGTCATGTGGGCTTGTTCATCATCGCCGTCCTGGTCGCCGCGCTCACCACGTTCTACATGTTTCGTTTGGTGTTGGTGGCCTTCCTCGGCGAGGAGCGCTCCGAAGCCGCGCATCACGCCCATGAGTCTCCGCGCGTGATGACCGTGCCGCTGATTTTGCTGGCCATCCCCAGCACGCTGGGCGGATTGCTCGGCATTGGCGAATTGTATGAGGTGGCCACCACCGGGGCTCACGGCGCCGAGGGCGTCTCGATCATGGATCAACTGTTCGCGCCGTTTGGCCATTCCCCGCTGGCGGCAATATCCGGACTGGGCGTGGCGATTTTCGGATTTAGCGCCGCCTATGCCTTGTATTACGGGGCGAAGGAGGATCCGCTCCCGCGCATGCTCGGGGCTTTGGCGCGCGGGATGCGCAACCGGTTTTATTTTGACGAGCTGTACGACGAGATCGTGGCCAAGACCCACGAGGCCGTCGCTGGCCTGGCCGACTGGTTTGACCGCTGGATCATTGCCGGATTGATGGTGCGCGGCGCGCACGGCACGACGGAACTGGTTGGTCGCGCCCTCCGGCTGGCCCAAACCGGCAGCATCCAAACCTACGCGTTCCTGTTCGCGGCTGGCGCCGCGGTTGTCCTGATTTTGGCCTTGTCTCACTAAGCCGCCATGTCCCTGCTGACCACACTCATTTTGGTGCCGCTGATGTTTGCGCTGGTGATCGCGTTGATCCCGCGCAACTACCGCTTTCTCATCCGGGTGATCGCGCTGGTCGCCGGTTCCCTGACGCTGGCAAACGGCCTCCTGCTGCTCTGGCAATATGACGGCGCGGCGGCGGTGGCGGGCTACAAGTTCAACCAGCAGGCGGCCTGGCTCCCCGCGCTCGGCATTAGCTATCACGTTGGTGTGGATGGCATAAACCTCGGACTGGTCGTGATGGGCGCGATTGTGGCGTTCGCCGCGACCTGCGCCTCGTGGGAGATCGAGACTCACGTCAAAGAGTATTATGTCCTGCTGCTGGTGATGATCGGCGGCATCCTCGGCGCGTTCTCGTCGCTCGATTTGTTCTTCTTCTATTTTTTCCACGAGCTGGCACTGGTGCCGACGTTTATCATGATCGGTGTGTGGGGGCGCGGAGAGCGGAAGAACTACGCGGCTTTTAACATCACCCTTTATCTGAGCGCGGGGGCGTTGATCGCGTTGATCGGCCTCATCATGCTCTACACGCAGGCCGGCATTCGCAGCTTCGACATCGTCACCCTCACCGCCCAAATCGCCAAAAACCCGATCCCGGTGGGCGCGCAACACCTGATCTTTCCGATGCTGCTGTTCGGGTTCGGCATCCTCGTCTCGCTTTGGCCATTCCACACTTGGGCGCCGCTCGGTTATGGCGCCGCGCCCACCGCCACCGCGATGTTGCACGCCGGCGTCCTGAAGAAATTCGGCCTTTACGGGTTGATCCGCGTGGCCATCCCGCTGCTGCCGCAAGGCGCGCAAAGCTGGATGCACATCCTCGCGTTTCTCTGCCTCGGAAACCTGGTCTATTGCGGCTGGGTGGCGATGCGTCAGAAAGACCTCGACCTGCTCATCGGCAACTCGAGCGTCGCGCACATGGGTTTCATTTTTCTCGGAATCGCCAGCCTGACCCTGGTCGGCGTGACGGGCGCGGTGGTGGTGATGATCGCGCACGGCTTGCTGGCGGCGTTGAGCTTCGGCCTGAGCGGCTATCTTTACCGCCAGACCGGCACCTTGCGCATGGCGGACCACGGCGGCCTGCTGCAACGGATGCCGTTTATCGGAGCGGCGCTGGTGATGGCGTTCCTCGCGGGCTGCGGCGTGCCGGGCTTTGCGAATTTCGCGGGCGAGGTGCTGGTGCTGTTCGGCGCGTGGAAAAGCTCGCCGATGGCGGTGACCGCCGCCGCGTGGGGCGCGCTGGTGATTGGCGCCATCTATATGTTGCGGGCGATCCGCAACGTGGTGCACGGGCCGTTGCCCGAGCGCTGGCAGGCGCTGGCGGACGCGAACGCCTGGCGCAAGCTGCCGTTTGCCCTGCTGCTGGGCTGCCTGCTCGTGCTGGGGTGCTGGCCGCGCGTGATGGCGGACCGCATCGAGCCGAGCGCGCGGGTGATCGTCGAGCTGGCCAATGGCCGCGACGCGTTCGCGCCGCAGAAGATGATCACGCCCGCCAAGCGCGCGCCCAAGCCGAAATCCCCGGCAAAGAAATAACCTTTCATGAGCGACTCGATGTTTGCGGCCGGTTTGGAAATCGCCGTGGTGGCCTTGGGCCTCGCGGTGTTGCTGCTGGATTTGTGGACGCCGGCGAGCCTCAAGCGCCAGCTTGGTTACGCGGCGGCGGCCGGGCTCGCGCTGGTGTTGCTCTTCAGCCTCACCCTGAACAGCACGGTGACCACACAAGCCTATGGCGGGATGTATGTGCAGGACGCCCTGGCGCTCTACTTCAAACGCTTCTTTTTGGTCGCGACGATTCTGGTGTTGGTCATCTCCGTCGATTTCGCGGAACGGATCACGACCGGCATCTCGGAATATTACTCCCTGATCCTTTTTGCCCTGAGCGGCATGATGTTCGCCGCGTCGGCCAATGATTTTGTCCTGCTGTTCGTCTCGCTCGAATTGATCACGGTCACATTTTACATCCTCACCAGTTTTCAACGTGGTCGCAGCGCCTCGCTGGAAGCAGGCGTAAAGTATCTGATTCTCGGCGCGCTCTCCTCGGCGCTGATGGTGTATGGCATCGCGCTCGTGTTTGGCTCGGCCAACACCACGAATTTCAACGCCATCGCTGGCGCGACGGACAAGCTTGGCACGGAGCCGGTCTTCCTCGCCGGCTTGCTCCTGGTGGTGTTGGGACTTGGCTTTAAGATCGCGGCTTTCCCGTTTCAAATCTGGGCGCCGGATGTCTATCAGGGCGCGCCCGCGCCCACGACGGCTTTCCTGGCGGTGGGCTCCAAGGCGGCCGGTTTTGTCCTGCTGATCCGCCTTTTGTTTAGCGCGGTGCCGGAGATTGCCCTGCACTGGGAAAAGCTGCTCATGGGCATCGCCGCGGTCACCATCCTTTACGGCAGCCTTTGCGCCATCCCGCAACGCAACCTCAAGCGCCTGCTCGGTTACTCAAGCATCGCGAACGCCGGTTATCTGTTGCTCGGCATCGCGGCCATGACCCGGGCCGGATCGGCGGCGATCCTTTACTATCTCGGCGGTTATCTTTTCACCGTGCTGGCGGCCTTTGCGGTCATCGCGCTGGTCTCCCGCGTCATGGAGAGCGAGGACATCACCGCTTTGAGCGGATTGCACCAACGCTCCCCGCTGCTCGCCACGGCGCTCACGCTCTCCATGGTGTCGCTCGCGGGCATTCCGCCGCTGGCCGGGTTTGTCGGCAAGTTTCTGCTGCTCAAGTCGGTGATCGAGCAAGGCGGGGCCTTCCCGGCCTATTACGCGCTGGCCGGAGTGGCGCTGTTTGGTGTCGTGGTCTCGCTCTATTATTATTTTGGCGTCGTGCGGGCCATTTACTGGTCCGACGATTCCGGCGACCTTTCGCCCATTCAGGTGTCCTTGCCTTTGCGCGCGAGCCTTTACCTCTGCATCGCGGGCATCTTCTGGTTGGGACTCTATCCAGCGCCCCTCTTTCATTTGGCGGAAGAGGCGGTGAAGGGATTCAAGCTGTGAGGCTTGGGTCGGCCCGACTGGATCAAGACCGTGGCTGCCTCATCCACCGATTTTGTTCCAAATCCCGGTTGCGCTTTTCTGAAAATAGGCGATAGGTAACTTCGTCAGAGCCCCCCTGCGCCTTGGGGTTACTTTAAGATCAGGACGCAACCCTCCGCTCGCCCCGGTTCAGAATCACCATGGCGGGCATCCCTCGTCGCCGCCGTCCGGTCACTCAATCCGCACGCGGTATAGTCTTTGGGCCGGCGGAGCGGCCGGGTCCATGAACACCTGCACTGCGTCGTTGCCGGACAATGTTTGCACCGGTGTCCAGATGCTGGCGGTTACGGTGTCCTTCGATTCCAAGTGATAGGTTTTGCCGCTCAGCGTGT
>CAZMLP010000411.1:0-4520 GCA_964566745.1 uncultured Verrucomicrobiota bacterium
GACGACCAGAGCACCGTCTTCCACTGATTTGGTGACTTTGTCGAACCGGCTCCCTTCGAATTGCTCGATCGACTCGGCCTTTTCGACCAGCGCCGTAGCTTTTCGGAGCTTGGACCAGTTCAATGATTCGCGGAGCAATTCCTCTCGTAGTGTCCCCCCAAACTTGTATCCCCCGATCACTCTTCGGACACGCTCGGCAGTCAGATTGTCCGCGTAATCCTCTGTCTCAATGAGGATGAATTTGCGATTGCCGTCGTCCTTCTTGTTCAGCGCCAGAACTGCGTGTGCCGTCGTGCCGCTACCAGCGAAGGAATCCAGGACAATGGAGTCTTTTTTTGTTGCGAGGCTGACAATTCGCTCAATCAGGCGCTCCGGCTTCGGCGTGATAAAAATTTCTTCACCCGGCTCTTTCCCGAGAACTTGCGAAAGCTCCTGCTTGGCGTTGCGAGTACTGCCAACATCACTCCAAGGCCAAATTGTTTGGGGCACAATTCCCGCACGGACCTCCGACAGAAAACGCTTTATCCCAGGCCGGACATCGCCCGTTCCCCACCATATGCGTTTGTCTCGATCAAGCTCATCAAATTTTGCTTTACTGACTCGCCAATAACTTCCGGCGGGGGGCCCCGAGATGACCTTTCCAGATGGCGTTTTGATTTCGTAAAGGCCAGCTGAGTACTGATTTCGTGCGGCCATGTCGCTCAACAGCCAGGGTCCGCGGGGGTCGTCGTCCGGGTTTTTGTAGCGAGCAACCATCTCTTCGCTTCGTTCAAGCAGATTTGGAAACCAACTTGGCGAATGCTTGGCATAAACTTGAATATGGTCGTGGTCTTCACTGAACTGGATCGCCGTATTCTTTGGGCTGTCCATTTTGTGCCATACGATGTTTGCAATGAAGTTCTCTTGGCCGAAAATTTCGTCCAATATTGAGCGCAGACGATGCGTCTCATTGTCATCGATGGAAACGAAAATTGCGCCATCTTCGGCGAGGAGTTCATGTAACAGATTGAGCCGCGGCCACATCATGCAGAGCCATTTGTCGTGGCGCTCGAGATCTTCCTTTTCGACCGGGTTGGCCGATTTCTTGAGCCACTCACGCATGAGTGGGCTGCGAACGTTGTCATTGTAGCACCACCCTTCGTTTCCAGTGTTGTAGGGCGGATCGATGTAGATGCAGTCCACCTTCCCGGCATAAACAGGCAATAGCGCTTTGAGCGCGTGAAGGTTGTCGCCGTGAATAATGAGGTTGTCTTCCAGCGATGGTTTCTGCCCTTTGGCGGGCAGGGATTTCCCCTCGTCAACCACCAACTCACGAAACGGCACGGACAGGTGGTGCGCGTAAACGAACGATTTGCCTTTGAAATCCAACGTCGGCATGGCGCGGAATCTAGGGAAACGAAAGCCGCTTGTCAGCCACCAGTTTGCAAATCGCGCGCATGGACTGGGAAAGCAATTCCTGCGGCGAGGGGAAGCCAAAGTACAGAGTTCATCTTCAAGTAATCTGCCCCACCCGCCGCGCTGGCGCGCGGTTGGGTGGGGGCGGAATAACGCTGATTGGGCCACAGTTGCAGCTTTGCCGCATCCTGGGCGATGCTATGGCCCCGTCCCGCAGCTTTTACGGCCCGTCTGGGCTGGCTTCAGCCGACTGCGAGTGAAATGCGGTGCGCGCTGTTATCGCCGACGCGGTGACCGCCTGCCGGAAGATCGCCTTACCAAGCCCTCACGCCGGCGCCAACACCTTGACCTCTTTTTCCAGCCGTCCAGCCAGCCGCTGGCCTTCCACCTCCAGGTCGTAATGCGATTGCAGGTTAAGCCAGAACTGCGGAGACATCGAAAAGTAACGCCCCAGCCGCAAGGCCGTGTCCGCCGTGATGGCCCGCTCGCCTTTCACGATTTCATTGATTCGGCGCGGCGGAACCCCAATGTCCTTGGCCAGCCGATACTGGCTCGTTCCCATCGGCTTCAGAAAATCCTCCAACAGGATTTCTCCCGGTGTGATGTTCGCCAGTAATTTACTTTTCATACTCAGTGATAATCCACGATTTCCACATTAGAGGCATTGCCCGCCTGCCAGCGGAAACAGACGCGCCACTGGTCATTCACCCGCACGCTGTGCTGGCCCTTGCGGTTGCCTTTCAAAGTTTCCAAACGATTTCCCGGCGGCACGGCCATCTGGCTCAATTCCGTGGTTGCGTGCAGTTGCAGCAGCTTCCGCCGCGCCACGCGCTGAATGGATGCCGGAAATTGCGGCGAGACTTCCGCCCTGAAAATCTTCTCTGTCTCCTCACAGGCAAAACCGGTGATCATCGTTCGCCTTTCTATTAACGCATCGCGTTATTATCGTCAAGGCGGGGACCATGCCTGTCTTGCCCGGTGTCCGGCCTGTTGGAACTCAGATCCGTTTGCCCTGAATCGGCGCACGGGTCGCTTGCGCCCCTCTTTGGCCTTCTGATACGTTGCACCCGTACGACGGTGCGCGATTGATTGGGAATTGCTCGCTTGTCCTTGCGAGCGCTTTCCTTCCGGGGCTCCAGCGCAAAAGCGAGAACGAGGCCAATTTGGCGGACTCAAAGGCGCGCAAGTTATTGGTGTTCAATGATGCCGGTGTGGCGAAATGGCAGACGCACGGGACTTAAAATCCCGGGGCCTTAAACAGCCGTGCGGGTTCGAGTCCCGCCACCGGCACCACTTCCGATTAGATGTCGTGTTCCGGGCGTTTCGATCTGGACACGTTTGCCCGTGCTTGCTGATTTGGCCAAGCCACCGGTTCCACCGTGCCCAAGAGAAAAGCGTAAGCTGCCGCGCCCGTCAGCACCACCGCCGAGCACACGGCGAATGCCCCAAAGAAATGGCCGGTTCGCTGCACCACGAAACCGGTGATGGCCGGCGCCGCGACGCCAGCCATGTTCGCGAGGCAGTTCTGCATGCCCGTCCATTTTCCCGCGACCGCCGGTCCCGCGATGGTCTGCGCAATCGCCCAATGGCTGGAGGCAAAAATCCCGTTCGCGACACAAGCAAACAGCAGGCACGCCATGGAGGCCGCCGCCCCATGCAGCAGCGGCACCGCGACAATGGAGCTGGCAAGTCCCAAGCCGGTGATCAGGCAAGTTTTGCGCACCCGGGTGGGCGTCGCGCCCGACGCGATCGCCCGGTCCGCCAGTGTGCCGGTGATGATGGTTACAATGCCGGTCACGCAAAATAATCCGGCGCCGACATAAGCCATCTTGGACATGGAAAAGCCGCGTTCCTTCACCAGGAAAGAGGGCAGCCAGGTGAGCAGGAAATACCAAAGGTAGTTGCCGCTGAAATGGCCAATGGTGGTCGCCCACGCCTGCCGCCGCGAAAAGATCTCGAGGAATGTTGGCCCCTCGCTGGTCGCCAGCCGGGCTGTGTCCCGCCCGGATGGCATCCAATGAAACCAGGCCGGCAGCCAGAGCAAGCTGCCCAGGCCCAACACAATGAAAACGGGCCGCCAGCCGTAACGATCCATGAGTATCCCGCCCGCCAAAATGCCCAGCGCGGGACCGAACTTTGTCCCCGCGTCGATCAGCGAGTTCGCCAGCCCCCGCTGATGCTCCGCGAAATTGGTCGCAATGATTTTTGAATAGCACGGATACGCCACCGACTCGCCGACCCCCAGCAGCAGACGCAGCCAAAGCAAGGCCCCGAAGCCATGCACCATGCCGGTCGCGGCCGTCGCCGCCGACCAAATGAAAAACCCGGCCGCCATCACCCACCGCACTCCCTGTCGATCCACGAGCCATCCCGAGACGACCTGCAGCAAGGCGTAGGTCCAGAAAAACGCGGACAGCAGGACGCCCAGCCGTGCGGGCGAAATCGCCAACTCGGCATCGCTCGCGAGCAACGGCCCGGCCGTGGCAAGGCTGGTGCGATCGACGTAGTTGATGGCGACCGACACGACCATCAAGGCCAGAATAATTTTGTGCGCGACGGAAATGGGCGGATGAACGGCAAGTGGCCGGGGTGTCTCACGCAAAATGCCTTCCGTTCCCAATTTCTCAGGCGGATGACTTTTGTGGTCAGGCAGCACTTTCAAGGCACGGCAAGCTTTGGGTTCTCGGCAGGCTATTTCGGCAATTGCCAATTCTCGTCGAACAGGCCGGCAGTAACGAGGTCCGGGACTTCCGCGCCCGGCTTCACCTTGACGATGGCGTAGTCACCCCACAAAGGCGTGCCGTAGTCGCCGTTATAGCCGCGATCCTCAATGGTCAAGCCCGTGTTCAACACCACGTACTTCGCTGGGTTGAGGGGGTTCGGATAGATCAGGGCGGGGAAGTTCTCCTTTGACGGGTACGCCTGGCCGGCGAAGGTGACTTTTTCTTTGGTCCACTTGAACGGAAGCTTGCCATTCATCCGCGCGATCCATTGGTTGCTGCCCGGATCGCCGAATAACACCACATGGTATTTCTCGAAATCGGCAGGAGTAACGTCCTTGTCATCCTTCACGAAGGGATGGCCGCGAAAGAACTTGCCCCATAAGCGATTGAACCGTGCCATCG
>CAZMLP010000412.1:0-4411 GCA_964566745.1 uncultured Verrucomicrobiota bacterium
CGAGGCCGCCGCCAGGCGCGTCTGGGTGATCAACTGGCCCGGGGTGAGGCGGAATATTCGCTTGATGATTCGCGCGAAGCGGGCCGGGGAAAGACCGGTCCGTTTGGCGAGCAGCGAGGGCGAGAGCGCCTCGTCATAATGGCTCTCCAGGTAATCGAGCACGCTTGCGAGGCTCGCGGGAATCACGTCCGCGTCGCCCGGCGCCCGCAAATCCCGCGAGATGCCCGCCAGCCCCGTGATCCGGCCCGAGCCGTCACGCAATGCGATCTTCGTCGTGAGGCACCAGCCTGTCCGCCGTCGTGGATACCAATGCAACTCGAGCCGGTCGATGATCGGCCGGCCGGTTTGCAACACCGCCTTGTCCTGCGCCGCGTAGCGCTCGGCCAGTTCCCGGGGAAACACCTCGCGCACATTCCGGCCGATCAATTCGCGTTTCGCACGCAGGCCGCAACGCTCCACCAGGGTCTGGTTCACGGATTGGTAATGGCCACCGGCGTCCTTCACGAAGAAAACCGTGTCCGGCACATGATCGAACAATTGTTCCACAACCGCCAGACTGGCCGCGCTTGGCGGTTTGGCGGCGAAGGCGACAACCTCGCGCGTGGATAGGCCCGGACTCACAGTTCGCCCGCCAATCTGCGTCAATGCTCCCCGGCTGGCGACGCCAAAATGGACGCCATGTCCGCTTCCCGGTCAAAAATCTCAGAAGAAAAGCGTGAAAGCTCATGGACGCCCCTGTCTTGGACTGGCTTGATGGCGCCGTTCCCGCAAGCGATTTCGCGCCGGCCGAGTCTATTGATTGCCGCGCCAAAGACAGTCTTGTCGCCCGGGAAGATTTGCCAAATCGACCGACTCGAACCATGCGCCCGACCCAACTCATCGTCGCCGCCACTCTGACCTCACTCGTCGCCGCCTCCTTGTTCGCGGCGGATGAGTTGCTGCAACTCAAAGCCAAAACCGGTCTCAAACCGTTCCAATACACAAACGCGCCGGTCGCGCTGCCGAACTACGTTGCCGGCGCCAAGTGGGGCACGGAGGCCGAGGGCATTCACACCATGCAGGCGCCGCTCTCCCCCGAAGAATCGGCCAAACATCTGGTTTTGCCCGCGGGCTTCGAGGCCAATCTGTTCGCCGCCGAGCCGGACATCGCCAAGGCCATCGCGATGGCGTGGGACGAGCGCGGCCGCCTCTGGATCGCCGAGTCGGTCGATTATCCCAACGACATGCGCCGCGCGGGCGAGGGGCGTGATCGCATCAAAATTTGCGAGGATACCGACGGCGATGGCAAGGCGGACAAATTCACCGTCTTCGCGGACAAACTCAGCATTCCCACCACGTTCGTGTTTGCGAACGGAGGCGTGATCGTCATCCACTCCGGCGAGACTCTGTTCCTCAAAGACACCGACGGCGACGACAAGGCGGACCAGCGGCGCGTCCTCTTCTCCGGTTGGGGCGTCGGCGACACTCACGCGACCGCGAACAACCTCCGCTGGGGCTTTGACAACTGGATCTGGGGCACGGTCGGTTACTCCGGCTTTGACGGCACGGTCGGTGGCAAACACATTCAATTCGGCATGGGCGTGTTCCGCTTCAAACCGGACGGCTCGGCGCTGGAGTTTGTTCGTTCGAGCAACAACAACACCTGGGGTCTCGGCTTCAGCGAGGAGGGCATTGTTTTCGGCTCAACCGCGAACAACAACGCCAGTTGGTACATGCCCGTCGCGAATCGGTACTACGAGGCCGTGAGTGACTGGTCCGCCGGACGAATGGAAACGATTGCGGACAGCCAGAAGTTTTACCCAATCACGGAGAAAGTCCGCCAAGTGGACGCCCACGGCCGTTACACCGCCGGCGCGGGCCACGCGCTCTATACCGCGCGCAGCTTTCCCCGGAATTACTGGAACCGGATTGCCTTCGTCACCGAGCCGACCGGCCACCTCATCGGCCAGTTCTCGCTGGAGGCGAAAGGTGGCGATTTCGCGGCGCGCAATCTCGGCAGCTTTCTCGCCAGTGATGACGAATGGACCGCGCCGATCATCGCCGAGGTCGGGCCGGACGGCGCTGTTTGGATGAGCGACTGGTACAACTACGTGGTGCAGCACAACCCGACACCCATCGGGTTCAAGACCGGCAAAGGTAATGCCTACGAGACGCCGTTGCGCGACAAGGTGCACGGGCGCGTCTACCGGCTGGTTCACACCGCCTCGAAGGCCACCGTTCCCCCGCCCCGCCTCGACCGGGCCAGCTCCGCGCAACTCGTGGCGGCGTTAGGCAATGACAACATGCTTTGGCGCATGCACGCCCAGCGTTTGCTGGTCGAGCGAGGGGCGAAGGACGCGGCTGGAGCATTGGCCAGGCTCGCGCGCAACACGCGTCAGGACACGCTCGGCCTCAATCCCGCCGCGATTCACGCGCTTTGGACGTTGCAAGGGCTCGGCCTGCTCGATGGCTCCAATGCCAACGCGCTCGGAGCGGCCAAAGCCGATTTGAGGCACGTCTCGCCCGGTGTCCGTCGCGCCGCGGTTAGTGTTCTTCCGCGCACCGATGCGACCGCCAAGGCAATCCTCGACGCCCGATTGCTCAATGACCCTGACGCGCAGGTTCGGCTCGCGACATTCCTTGCCTTTGCGGAATTGCCCGCGAATGACGCCAACGCCCTGGCCATTCTCGACGCGCTCGGCAGCGAGGCCAACGCCGGGGACAAATGGGTCCGTCACGCCGCCATCGCCGCCGCCGCGCATAACGACACCGGATTCTTGAAGGTTGCGCTCGCGGGCAAAATGACCTCCTCCAGCGACGGCTTCAGCGAGGTCTTGCGCGTCGTGACTGGCAATTACGCCCATCGCGCCCCAAGTGACACAATTCTTGCCACTCTGGGCGCGCTGAAAGGGGCCTCAGCCGCCAAAGCCAACGCGGTGCTCGAGGGATTGCTCGCCAGTTGGCCTTCCGGCAACGCGCCCAAGTTTGACGGAAGCGCGCAAAACGGTCTCACAGCAGTCATGTCCTCCCTGCCGGAGGATTCACGCGGCCGGTTGCTCGCCCTCGTCCGCTCGTGGGGTTTCAACGATTTGTTCGCGGACCAAGTCACCGCCATCTCCAAGAACCTGCGCGACCAGGTGGCCAATGGCTCGTTGGCCGACGACACCCGCGTGCGCGCCGCGAAGCTTGCCATCCGGTTGGAGGACCAACCCGCCACCGCCAGCGCCATCCTGTCCCAAATCAATCTTCAGACCGCGCCAACCCTCGCGACAGCATTCATTGATTCCCTGGGGGAGAGCCGCAACGCGGACACCAGCCGCGAGATTCTCGCGCAATGGAAGCGGCTCACCCCCGCGCAACGCCGCGCCTGCCTCGCCCTGCTGATGCGGCGCCCGGAATGGGCCCTCGCGTTGCTCGATGCCGTCGAGAAGAGGCAGTTGTTGCACGGCGATCTTGGTCCCGAGCACTGGCAACAGTTGCGACGGCATCGCGATGTGAATGTCCGGGAGCGCGCCCGCGCCTTGAGCGAGCAGACCGCTGCCGTCTCGGCTGATCGTGAGGAGATCGTCAAGCGCCTGCTGCCCGCCGCGAGCCGCGATGGCGACCCGGCGCGCGGCAAGGAAATCTTCACCACCAGTTGCGCCGTCTGCCACACGTTCATGGGTCAAGGCGCGAAGATTGGTCCCGATCTGACCGGGGTGGGCGCGCGTCCAAAACAGGACATTCTCGTGGACATCCTCGACCCCAACCGCTCGGTGGAGTCGAACTACCGCTTGTGGACTGTCACCACCAAGGGCGGCGACTCTTACTCGGGCCGCCTGGACGCCGAGACCAAGACCAGCATCGACTTGCTCGACTTGGCCGGCCAGACACACACCATCCAGCGCCAGGAGATCGCGAGCCTTGAGGCCTCCAACATGTCCATCATGCCCGTGGGTTTCGAGTCGTTGACCGAAAGCGATCTTGCCTCCCTGCTTGCCTTTCTCGCGCAGGGGAAACATTAATCCATTTCAACCGACCGACCGGCCTCTGACCTTCCTAACCATGTGACTTGACTCCCCATTTGCGGAGACCTCGACCCGCACCAGAAAATTGGCCTCCAACTCGTCGGCCACGGCAAACAACGGGAGCGGTTCAAGAAAAACTGTGGCCTCTGGTGGTAGCACCTCGCGCTGCGAGGTCCGCAATGCGCCAGCCTCCTAAAACCGGTAGGGCGAAGCTTTGCTGAGCCCTGATCAATTTGCCGGTGCCACTTTGTTCCTGGCCGGCATTGCCTATCACGCGCGCTTGGCAGGTAGGGACGCGCCGCTGGCGCGTCCGGGCAGGCCTGCGACGTTATTCTCGCCGCCTGGACAAACTCCGCGCCCAGCCCCCCTAAAGCCGGTGGGATCAAGCTGCGCACAACATGGCCCCCGCTCCCGGTTATGTTCTC
>CAZMLP010000413.1:0-2443 GCA_964566745.1 uncultured Verrucomicrobiota bacterium
GGCTGGTCCATGTTCTCCAATATGGAGGAGGTGGATTCCTCAAACTCTTGCCGGGTGACTCGCCGGCAACAATGGGTGACACCCAAATGAGCCGCGATTTTCGCGGCGCCCACAGATTCATCCTTCTCGGAACCGGATAACTCGCCAAATCCCAGCGTGAGGGTTCGCAAAGACCCGGAAACCAAGTCCGAGGCGCAGGTGGCAATGGCGCTCGAGTCCAGTCCCGCCGAGAGGAAAACGCCCACCTCCACGTCCGCCACCAAGTGCATGCGGACGCTGGCTTTCACCGCGGCGGAGAAGCGCTCATGCATCTCCCCGACGCTTCGCGGCGGTGGGCCCGCGTTGCTGTCGAGAATTTCTGCCAGCGTCGTGAACATATGCGGCCCTCTGGGGCCGTTGGCATCGACGTGCATGCAAGCACCCGCAGGCAGGGGAAGAATCTCCCGGTGAAAGGTGAAGGGCTCCGGCACCGAGCCCAGAAGGAAAAACCCCATGTGCCCGGCCGGGCTGGGGGTAACAGGAAAACCGCCTCCGGCAATCAGCGCACGCACTTGCGAGGAAAACCGGAAAACTCCATTGTGCGCCGCGTAATAGAGCGGTTTTATGCCAAACGCATCGCGGGCAAGAAACAAATGGCGACGCCGGTCATCCCAAAGCGCGAAGGCAAACATGCCCCTTAACAGAGGCAGCATTTTGTCCCCCATTTGTGCATACAAATGCAGGAGCACCTCGGTGTCCGTGTTTGATCGAAACCGTGCCCCTTTTGATTCGGCCAACGCCCGGAGTTCCTTGTAATTGTAGATCTCTCCGTTGAAGACGATCCTCAGCGATCCCCCCAGAATCTCCATTGGCTGTATCCCGGAAGGTGAAAGATCAATAATGGCCAGCCGCCGGTGGCCCAATCCCACCAAGCCGTCTGGATGAATCCAATCCCCCGCACCATCCGGCCCGCGAACCGCCATTGAATCGCGAGACTTTAACAATTCCCTCCGATCAACGACCGCCTCTCCCGCGTCAAAGCAGAATATCCCGTTTATCCCGCACATATTTCAGGCTTTCGAAAAGTCCAAGTCAGGACGATGAGGGAAAGACGGCGTGACCAAAGTGCCGGCTCCATTCGGGGATTGAATCAAACGACCAACCGCTGAACAACTCGTCGCCGAATTGGCGAAGGGGCGCCACCCTCGTTTTGCGCAAAAAACATCGGCGGGAATAGCGAGTTGGCGAGAAGGAGAACGTGGTTTCGGCCTTCAACTCCCGGGGCCGGTCGACAAATCACCGAGTCTCCACTTTGCCAGCCGCGGGTCGCCCTGCCACGTTCACGGGCTGGCCCGCAAGAGACAGTGTCGACAACAAACCGCCCTTCATATTCACCATGCCCAGCAAGAAGAGAAACGCGAAATTATAGGTCTTCATAAAGGAACCGTAGTACAGCATGAACAGCAGCCAAACGACGATGGTTGACGCGGCCAAATCATCCCCAATTTTCACCATCCGCCAGAATCTGAACCCGACCGCCAAATAAAACCCGAAAAAGACAACTCCATAGCGGGCGAGCAAAAACGTGAGATAGGACTCTCCGCCGTCAGAGACGCCCGCCCACTCGGGGGAAAAATCGCGAGTTTGCGCGCCCAAAAGAGGGGAGTTTTTGAACCTGCTGAGATGGAAGTCCCAAATTTCCGACCGGTAAAATCCCAAGCGCAATTGTTCGCCACTGAGCGTCGGGTCAATTTGTCGAAAGAGATATGTGTTGAAGAAATTGTTCCCCGACTCGGCTTTAAGGAGAATGTCCGGTCGCATTGTCACGTTAATCGACACCACGAAAATGATTACTGTGACGGCAGTCAGCGCCACCGTTCTCCACGATTTGCCCGCTTTGGAAATCAGGTAAAAGACCGCGATGTAGAGTCCGCAAAGGACGGTGGTCCGGCACCCGCTAAGGACGGCGTAGTAGGCGGAGAGGGCAAGGAAAGCCGTCTTCACAACCGGGTTCATTTTCGCCCGCAAGTTCACCAAGAAAACCAGCAGCGCGATCATGCTCCCAGGGGGCGGAGTGCTCCGGTTAATGAGAGAAACGCGCCACCATAACTGGTTTGCATCGCCAACCGGGGCTTGCCCGGGCAGAAAGCCGAAAATATTCGTCCCCAGGTAATAACCAGCGACCGAGACCATGACGCACAAGAAAAACAGGCAATTAACCCACTTCAAACTGACCGTAAGATTCGAGCTCCAAATAATGGCGATCGGGATGCACAAGGTGAGCACATGGGCTGCGGCGACCAGTTCGCCCTTGAGAAGAGAAATCACTGCTGCGGCCGCGCCGGTCAACATCATGATCAACACCTCCGGAGCTGAACGTTGGAGGGCGATCGGGAACTGGGCCAAACAATACAGTGTCACCGGAATCACTGTCACATAGTATTGCCACCCTTCATTGTTCCCT
>CAZMLP010000414.1:0-4737 GCA_964566745.1 uncultured Verrucomicrobiota bacterium
GTCGCGAACTGAAATATCCGTCCGAAGAGGGTGTTGCGATTCACCGCGACCGGCGGCGTCTGGATGATGCCTGCCCGCGGAGCCTGCTCCATCAGGCGCACCAGGTTGGCGAGCGTGGCGCCGGTCATGATGCTGTCCGCGTCCAGCACCACCATGTATCGATAGGCCTCGCCCCACGTCGCGCAAAAATCGGCGATATTGCCCGCCTTCCGCTCGGTTTTCTCCCGGCGATTCCGGTAAAAGACCCGCTCCGGCACATTCACTTGTTCGCGTAACCTGTGGAACGCCAATTCCTCTTGAACCCACACGTCGGGATCGTCCGTGTCACTTAAAATAAAAAAATCAAAGTGATCGAGCCAGCCGGCCTTCTCGACGCTCTCATAAATCACCTTCAATCCGGCGAAGAGCCGGGCGGAATCTTCGTTAAAGGCAGGGATCACCACGGCGGTTCGGAAACCGGCAGGTGGTATAGGATCCGACTCAATCAGAGTGTGGCTGAGCGACAACTCGTCACCATTTCGCAAGCGCAGGAAAAAGCCAAACAAGGCGGTCCAAAAGCCGAGGGTCACCGGGAACATCAAAATCACGAAAAGCGCAAAGATGGGGTACTCCAACGGTTGAAAGCCATTGGCCCGCATGACCCGGAACGTTTGCTGACTCGCGGCGAAGATTGTCCCGAGCACGAGGAAAACCAAGGCCAGTCGCCGTAAGGTGACTGTGCGCGACTTGGAAATGGAATTGGGGCGTGACATTGGTCAATTCGGTTTGGGTGGACGATAAACCCACACCTCGCTGGCCACGCGGTTGCCGTCGCGCAACCAGAGTCGCGCCTCGCCCGGCTCCTTGCCGTCCGGCGCCCAATCAAAAAACGCGCGCCAACCCCCAGCCGGTTCATTCGGCATCAAAACAACGTTTTCAGCTTTGCCTGGGGTCAGCTCGACTTGTGGCGTCAATGCTGGCTCGCCCGGTTTTGCGCGCGGACCGTCCGTGAAATCGACTAGATATCGCACCCGGCCTTTTTCGCGTGGCTCGACGAAGGTCTGTTTGACGCGCCAAAGAGTTTCCGGCTCCCCCGGCAGTTGGGAGGAACAAGCGCGCAAGGTGTATTGAAACGAAAGCTCCTGGCCTTTCGCCATTTTTTGGTCCGGCACCCAGTACACCACCATGTTGTCGTTTTTCTCCTCCGGCGAGGGAATCTCGACCAGTTGGACTTTGCCCGCCGGCCAGCCCTCGCGTGGCGTCACCCAAAGGCTGGGCCGCGTCTCGAACTTCGCGCCGAGATCCTGGTAATGGTCGAAATCACGATCCCTTTGCATCAGGCCGAAACCGCTCGCAAGGGGGAAATCGCTCAAGCGATGAACCTTGGGCGGGTTGACGAGCGGACGCCACAGCCAGCGCTGGTCGGCGGCCCGCAAGAGCAGGCCATCGGAATCGTGCACCTCGCCGCGAAAATCGGGAAAGTACGCCGTGCGATTCTCGCCGTAGAGAAACATGCTGGTCAGCGCGGCCAGCCCCACCTTCGTGACCGGCTCGCGGAAAAAGAGCGTGGCCCTCACCTCGGCGACAGTCTCCTCGCCCGGCGTGATGACGAATTCATACGCCCCGCACACGCGCCGGCTTTCCAGCAGCGCGCAAAGGCGCAACGAGTTGGCCGCCACGCCCGGTTTCTCGATCCAAAAATCCGTGAAACGCGGGAACTCCTCGCCGCCCGGCTCGCCCGTGTCGATGGCCAGACCGCGCGCCGAGGCGCCGAAGGCTTGCCGCGCCCCGAGCAACCGGAAAAAACTGCTGCCGAGAAACACCGCGGCCTCGTCCTCGCGCCCAGGATGATTCAGGGGGTAGAGCATGCAGACGCCGGTGAAGAACAAGTCCGGCGGGACCGGCTCGGACAATTTCAAGTTGCCGTAATCGAATTGGTCAGGAGAGAAGGGGAACTCGCGAATGTCGCCGCCCTCCACGATGTTCACCTTGACCGGCTCGCGAAACAAATAACCCGGATGAAAGAACTGCACCTGAACACGACTTGACTCCGCGTGCCACAGTGCCTTGTTCAAGCGGTAGTGGATCTGTTGATATTCAGCATAGGTGAGGCGATTTAGAAAGTCGGGCAGCTTTGCGGCGGGCGGTTGGAATTCTTTTTCCGCGAGAGACCGCGCCCGCTCGCGCACCATTTCAAAAGTGGCCGTGCCGCTTTGCCGCGGAGATTCCGTCAGCCCAATGTTTCCCGAAATAGAAACAACCAAGAGCCATGCCACCAAAATTCCGGGCATAGCCTTGGCTTTCAGGAATATGGTTTTCCTGACTGAACTTGGAACGACGAGACTGAACGGCAACCGTTTGCACAGGTGTGACATAGCCGCGAGCCACGAAGGCTCGACAGCGAAGTTTTAGCCGGGATCATGCCACGCCGTTGCAGCAGGATTTTGGCCCTGTGACCCCAAAAACATGCAGTTTGGCGCGAGAAAGAAGCGGTGGCTTCGCGCAATCTGCAAAGGCCGTCGTTGAGGACGCGTTTACGGTTCCCGGCCTTTCTCTTTTAAATTGGCGGGCGCTTCGATCCACTCGCTGTAAAACGTATCCTGCGGTATCGGTGTGCCGCCAAATCTTCGCCACGCCGGCTGTCTGCGCGCGAGCACGGCGCGGATCTCTTCTCTGGCATACGTCTCCCATTGCTCCAATCGCGACTCCGCGTCGTGGGCCGAGTGGAGTCTCAACCGCCAGCGCCGGGGCAAGAGATACAACGGCACCTGAAACGACAGTCTCGCGCCCGGCAATAAACGAGCATCTTCGAACTCATGCTCGTGAAACACCGGGACAAATTTCACCGCGTCTCCCCCGGTGCCGGCTTGATCTTGCACGAGGGCGGAAAGCAGGCCGGTACGCAGCGAGTGCGTCGTGGTATTGGTGAAAACGAACAGCGCCACCAAGCCATTGGTGTTGCGCCAGGCGCGAAATTCCTTGGAGGCGATATCGTCAAATTTGGCGCGCTGGGAAACCACGGTCCGGTCCGCGCGATTCGTATAGCCGACAAAACACAGCCCGGGGGTCGATCCTCCGGCAAAGGGGTTGGCGGTCATGAAAACGACCGCTCCCGCCAACACGAGAAATGTGATTGCCATCAGAATTTTGGTCCGTCGTTTCATGGCGATATTTCCTTGGGTTTTGCCGCATCAACGGACGGCGCGGGCGGCTCGATCCAATCGCTGACCATTCGCTCGGGAGATGCAGAACGAGAGCGCGGAAGCACCCGTTTTGCCAACGGGGCGACCTCTCTCAAAAAATCACCCCACTCCGCCACTTTCATCTGGAGGCGCCGTCCAAGCATCGGTCCGGAGCCGGAAACACACGTCAGCCTCAAGCGCCAACGATTGGTGAGCCCCGCATACACGGGCGTTTGCAATTCCTGAAACTCACCCCGTCGCATAAGGAACCCTTCCGGCGGCAAATTGAGAAGAGGAACACGCCCCACGCGGCTGAAATCCGCGTTCTCGACCGTGGTGAACGAGTACACGAACAGCACACGAGTCGTTGTGTTGGTGAGGCGAAACACGGCGGCGACGCTGGCAGGTCTGGTCCGTTGCCCGGAAGACGCTTGCGCCGAGTCCGGCTCAAGCCCGCCGCCGGGAGGAACCTTTACATTCGCATATCCCGTGAAGACGGGCTTGGGTAACTGCCCCAAGGATCTCCTGGCCAGCCAAACGAAACCCGCCGCCACAACCAGTACTGCGGTGGTTAAAAAAACCTTTTTGGACCGGCTTATGAGCGACTCTCCCTCACGGGTGATTGGACCGGCTTCACGAGAAATCGCTCGATCTTCGGCAACGAGCCCTCGAACCGCAAAAAGAAAAAAGGGACCCCGAAAAACGGGGTCCCTCCATGTTAACGAAAAATGTCCTGGCGAAACGCCAGTCGATTAATAGCGATCCGAACGGCCACCACGACCGCCACGGTCACCGCCGCGACCACCACCGGAGAACGCCGGACGCTCCTCGCGGGGGCGGGCGATGTTCACCGTCATGGCACGACCGTGCCAATCCTTGCCGTTCAAGGCTTGGATCGCAGCCTCGGCCGCCTCGGGGGTGGCCATGGTGACAAAGCCGAAACCGCGGGGACGACCGGTCATGCGGTCCATCATCAGGTTCGCCTCGGTCACGGGGCCATGCTCCGCGAACGCGTCTTGGAGATCGTTTTCCGTGACGTTGAAGGAGAGGTTTCCAACAAACAATTTAGAGTTCATTCTGTAATTTTGCCTAGACCCACTGTTCTTTCCCAGACTGTTCCCGACCTTCGGGTCTCAAAATCTTCATTGAACTCAAATTCAACTGAGGATTTACCATGCCTTGTGAAATCGACTAGCTGCCTAAGGGCGGATGCATCCTAGCCCGAGCGGGCGGGATAGCAACAAATATTTTGATGGCAGTGTGAAAGTGGTTGAATATGAGCCTGTTGCGCTTGATAATGACCAAGCTCTAACCGCGAATCACGAGGAAAATGTCCGTGTCAAAAATCCAAAAAGCCGCCTGGGCGAGTTTCGTTGAATCGAAAATGAATCGCCAAGTCGGCGCAGAGTTTGGGTTCCCGCATTTAAGGGGACAACCGGGCTGAGGCCGGAACTCCAAACAATTTCGCTCGTGCTTCGGGTTTGGGAATTCGTTTTCCCCACCCGCTTACCACGACACCGTGTGGAGAAATTGCAGGCTCTGCGGGATTTGCTCCTCGGATGTTGGCGACTCGTCC
>CAZMLP010000415.1:0-4519 GCA_964566745.1 uncultured Verrucomicrobiota bacterium
CGAACTGGAAATATTGGCGGCCAACGCGGGGCGGTTCGCGGAGATTGGGGCGCGGGTCGTGATCGCCTCTCCGGAGTTGGTGGGGATCGCGCGCGACAAACAGGCCACCGCGCGATTTTTCGCCGCGAACAACATTCCGTCGCCCTGGACCGAGCGGCTGGACTTGTTCTTGCAGAATCCCGGCGCGCGGCAATTTCCCTTGTTCGTAAAACCGCTGGCGGGCAGTTCCTCCATTGGAGCCTTCAAGGCGGAGTCGATGGAGGCCATTCGGTTGCGGGTTACGCACCCCGCACAATATGTCGTGCAAGAGTTGCTCGCGGGCGACGAGTACACCGTGAACGTGTTCTTCGACCGGAACGGCGCTTTTCGTTGTGCGGTGCCGCATCAAAGGCTCGAGGTTCGCGCGGGCGAGGTGAGCAAAGGGGTGACGCGCCGCGTCGAGAGCCTGGAACGAATCGCGGCGCATTTGGGGCGGGTATTGCCGGGCGCGCGCGGCCCGCTTTGTTTTCAAGCGTTTGTGGACTGCGACGGCAACGCGAAGGTGTTCGAGATCAACGCCCGTTTTGGCGGTGGCTATCCCTTGGCCCATCGCGCCGGGGCCACGTTTTCGCGGTGGCTGCTGGAGGAGGCGTTGGGATTGCCCGCCTCCGCCAATAACGACTGGCGCGAAAACGTGACCATGCTCCGCTACGACGCGGCGGTGTTTTGCTAATGCCGTGAAGCGCCGCGTTTTCGTGTTTGACTTGGATGACACGCTGTTTCCCGAGTCACAATTCGTGCTTAGCGGGTTCCGAGCCGTGGCGGACCACGCGGCGGCGAAACACTCCCTCCTGGGGTTTTACGAGCCTGCCGCGGAACTGTTCGCGGCCGGGCGGCGGGGAAACATTTTTGACGCGGTGTTGAACGGGTTGGGAGTTCCGGCGACGCCAGAATTGGTCAAAGAATTCGTCGCGGTTTACCGGGACCATTTGCCGCGCATCCAGTTGTTCCCGGACGTGTTGCCGGTGTTTGAGGCATTAAAGCCCTCCGGCCAATTGGCGATATTGACGGATGGCTATCACGCGACGCAGCGCAACAAAGTGACCGCGCTGGGCCTGGCGGAACGGGTCGCGCAGGTGGTTTACTCGGACGCGCTCGGGCGGGAACATTGGAAACCGCACGGCTTGCCCTACCAAAAGGTGATGGAGGGCGCGGGCTGTTCTGGCGGGGAATGCGTCTATGTGGGCGACAATCCGTTGAAGGATTTCGTCACGGCCCGCAAGCTCGGCTGGCTCACGGTGCGCATCCGGCGGCCTGGCGGCGAGCATGCCGCGGCGAATCCGCCCGCACCGGATCATGACGCCGATCACACCGTGACGACACTGGCGGGGCTGGCGCCGCTGGTGACGGGCTAGCCGGCCAGGAGACTTGCCGGTTAAAATTGACTTTCTTTGGGAAACGAAGCCGGGGCAGGATTGCCCCGGTTAATTTCGAAAATAACAACCTCACACACCGTCCGCGCGGCGGTTAAGAAACGAAATGCAAATCGCAATTGTTGGCCTCGGATACGTTGGTTTGCCGCTCTCCCTTCAATTCGCCAAGGCAGGCGTCACCGTCCTCGGCCTGGACATCGATCCCGCCAAGGTCACGGCGCTCAACGCGGGCAAAAGCTACATCAAGCACATTGAGGCGTCCGCCGTCCAGGAGCATGTCTCCTCCCGTCGCTTCTCCGCGTCCACTGATTTCTCGCGCGTCAAGGAGGTGCAGGCGGTGATTATTTGCGTGCCAACGCCGCTGAACAAAAACCGCGAGCCGGACATTTCCTACATCATCAAGACGGGCGAGGCCATCGCGCCGCACCTGACCAAGGGCATTCTGGTGGTGCTCGAGTCCACCACCTACCCGGGCACCACGGACGAGGATTTGCGCGAGGTGCTGGAGCGCATCTCCGGTTTGAAGGCGGGTGTGGATTTCCATCTCGCTTTCTCGCCGGAGCGCGAGGATCCGGGCAATCCCAACAGCAAGGTGGCGATCATTCCCAAAGTGGTGGGTGGACTTACCCCGACTTGCCTGGAGAAAGCCAAGGCGCTTTACGGCAAAGCGATCCAAACCATTGTGCCAGTGAGCTCCTGCCGCGCGGCGGAAGCCACGAAGTTGCTGGAAAACATTTTCCGCGGAGTCAACATTGCGCTCGTGAACGAGTTGAAGATCGTTTACGGCGCGATGGGTATTGACGTGTGGGAGGTCATCAACGCCGCCAAAACCAAGCCGTTCGGTTACATGGCGTTCTATCCCGGCCCCGGTCTCGGAGGACATTGCATCCCAATTGACCCGTTCTATCTCACTTGGAAGGCGCGCGAGTACGGCCAGCACACCCGTTTCATTGAGCTGGCGGGCGAGGTTAACACCGCGATGCCGCAGTATGTGGTCAACCGCGTGGCGGAGGCGCTCAACGCGGCCAAGAAGCCGGTCAATGGCAGCAAAATCCTGCTGCTCGGCCTGGCTTACAAGGCGAACGTGGACGACATGCGCGAGTCACCCACCTACATCCTGCTGGATCTGTTGAAGCAACGCGGCGCCGAGGTGGCGTATTACGACCCGCATATCCCGGTAATCCCGCCCACGCGGGAGCACAGCGCCTGGCAAGGCGTGAAATCCGTGACATGGAGCCGCGAGGTGCTCGCCAGCTACGACGCGGTGGTGATCTCCACCGCGCATGACGGTGTGGACTACAAGGAGCTTGCCACCGCCGCGCAATGCATTGTGGACACCCGCAATGCCATGGCCGGTATCCAAGCCCCGCCTGGAAAAGTCTGGAAGGCCTGATTTTTTCCGGATTCCCGCGCGTTTCACCGCTTGATCGAACACGCGATCCGGTCCCTCGTCGTTTGGCAGTGCCGCTGACAAAGCAATCCAGCCGGTCATGATTGTTGTTCTTGGGGCGAGCGGTTACGTCGGGCAAGCGTTCGCGGCGGCCTTGCAGGCCAGGGGCGCGGCATTTCAAACCGTGTCGCGGAGCAAGGTCGATTACACGCAGTTCTCCGTGCTGCGCCGCTTTTTGGCCGAGACACGGCCGGCTTTTCGTATCCATGCAGCCGGTTTCACGGGCAAGCCGAACGTGGACGCCTGCGAAACCGCCCGCGCGGAAACTTTGTTGGGCAACTCCTTGCTCCCGCAGACCATTGTTCACGCTTGCGAGGTGACTGGCGTGCCCTGGGGCCACATATCCTCCGGCTGCATATACAATGGCGCCAAGGTTCGGGACGGTGGCACAACCGCGATCCTCGCGGATCTCACCTCGCCCCAAGCGGAGGAACTGCTGGCGCGGGCACCGGAGAAAATCACCGGTTTCACAGAAGGGGATGAGCCCAACTTCAGTTTTCGCCAACCCCCGTGCAGTTTCTACAGCGGCACCAAGGCGCTCGGCGAGGAGGCGCTGGCCCGCGCGACCAACGGCTACATCTGGCGCTTGCGCATCCCGTTCGACGAGCGGGACAACCCGCGCAACTACCTCACCAAGCTCCAGCGTTACCCAAAGGTGTACAACAACGTGAACTCCCTCTCGCACCGGGGCGACTACGCCCAAGCGTGCCTGGACACTTGGGAAAAGCGCGTCCCGTGGGGAACTTACAATGTGACCAATCCCGGCCATGTCAGCGCCCGCCAGGTGATCGGCCTGATTGAAAAGCACCTCCAGCCGGCGCGAAAATTCGAGTTCTGGGCCAATGACAAGGAGTTCTACCGTGTTGCCGCGCGCACCCCGCGGTCCAATTGCATCCTGGATGTCTCCAAACTGCTGGCCGCGGGAATCAAAATGCGCCCGGTGGAGGAGGCGTTGAACCACGCGTTGACGAACTGGCGGCCGGCGTGACAATGAATTTGCTCGTCACCGGCGGCGCTGGATTTGTCGGATCCAACCTGATCCGCCACATCATCCACCGGGCCGACGTGGCGCGGCTGGTCAACCTGGATTGTCTGACCTACGCGGGCCATCTCGAAAACTTGCGTGGCCTGGAGGGCAGTGCCAAATACTCCTTCGAAAAGGTGGACCTGCGCGACAAAACCGGTGTGCTGCGGGTAGTTCAAGAGCATCGCATCACCCATGTCATGCATCTCGCGGCGGAGTCGCACGTGGACCGCTCGATCACCGGGCCGGGCGATTTTATCCACACGAACGTCGTCGGCACATTTCATTTGCTGGAGGCCTGCCGCGCGGCTTGGGAGGCAGCCCCGGTGGACAGACGATTCCTGCACGTCTCGACGGACGAGGTGTACGGCAGCCTCGGGCCCGCCGGCTATTTCACCGAAGCCACGCCCTACGCGCCCAACTCCCCGTACTCCGCCAGCAAGGCCTCGAGCGACATGCTGGCGCGCGCGTATCATCACACCTACGGGTTGCCGGTGTTGATCACCAATTGCTCGAACAATTACGGTCCCTATCAATTTCCCGAGAAATTGATCCCGGTGGTGATCCAAAAGATTATCCACCGTCAGCCGATTCCGGTGTATGGCGATGGCATGAACGTGCGCGACTGGCTGT
>CAZMLP010000416.1:0-5214 GCA_964566745.1 uncultured Verrucomicrobiota bacterium
AACGCGGCCAGCGAACCGATGGTTTTTTTTCTCATGAAACAAGGAAACTTCTGAAGCGGTGAAAGGCTAGAATTTGGGAGTTGTGACGGGATCATCCCCGGTGTACCAGCGATAATCCACGCCTTTCCAGTTTTCGAAGGGAATGCCGGACACATTTCCGCCCACCCACACGGTCTGGCACTTTTTATTGTGGCGGTACCACTCCCAGGTGAAGTCGTACCCGCCATACAAGGACTTGCTCAGGCCACCGCTGCGGGGCGGGCTGCCAATCCACTGTCCGAGGATCGTGCCGCCGGTGCTAAACGTCGAGAGACAGTCGTCGCCGCCGTCCATGCGCTGTTCGGCGGCATCCTGGCACAAGATGGTGGTGTTGGGATTCTTGAAGGAGGAAATTTTGGGATGCGGCTTGTCCTTCAGGCTATAAGGAGCGACCAAATACTGGGAAACACCGTAGGTGGAGTTTTTCCAGAAGTCGTGCGGGTAATAGCGCCCGTCGTCATGCCATTCATCCACGATTTTCGCCGAGGGGCAGCCCCAAATCCCGCGACCGTTGCCGGTGGCGTACTTGGCGTAGGGAATGCCCCAGTACATCAGTGGATCGGTGTTGCTGAGCAGCACCTCGCTCTTGGGGCCGGATGTCCACTGGCCGTCATTGGGAAGGCGGGGGTCGGCGTTAGCCGAGTCTTTGATGACATGGATGGAGTCGTTGTTGTCATCCGCGTACATCGTCACGCTGAGGTGAACTTGGTGCAGGTTCGCGGCGCAACGGGCGCGCCGGCCCTGTTCTTTGGCCTTCGCCAGCGCGGGAAGCAGCATGCCGGCGAGGATGGCGATGATGGCAATGACCACCAGCAGTTCGATCAATGTAAAGCCGTTTCGGGATAAACCGCTGGAGCGGGCAGGTCGTGGGTAAAGCGTCATATATCTTGCGAGTCTCAACGATGCCCGGTTGCGGTGGTCGTCACCGTAATCCAAGGCTTGGCGCTCTGAATCCGGCGCGGGAGTCTTTATACCCCGGATTCTGACGCAGGCCAGTTACGTGTAAGTTACAGCCGTCGCCCGCTTGCGCGCCCCGCCCACAGGGGCCGTAACACGCTGCCCGAGGGTGTAACACTCCACCGGAAAACGGTAAATCGCCCATTCAGGTGAGAGGGGCCGGGAACGGGGAGTTGAGGCCAGGCCGCTATCCCATTGACTATCCCGTAGTCCCCCCGACACACTTGCCCCGCGCGCCGCGCGATGATGGCGTCAAATGTGGCTCGCTCGCGCGCCTTATGAGCAAAGCTGTTCCGCCCTTTGAATTCGAGGCCGCCGCCGGTGACAATATGGCGAAGACGAGCATCGAGTATTGGAAACGCCGGTTATTGCAGCGCAAGTATGGCGAATGGGACCGGCCGGCGACCAAGGGCGAGTACTCGGCCCGCATCGAGCGGGAGGGAACAGCCTGGTTTTTTCCCCTGGGCGCCGACGACTCCCCCCGCGCGGCGGCGATGGCGCTAAAAATATACGAGACGGTGGCCGGACACGGTTGGCCGGCGGCTTGCGGCCAGTTCGCCCGGGAGTTCACCGTGGCAATCTTTTGGAACACAAACCCCGCCTGCTGCACCTACACCACTCTTTTCACCACGCCGTCACCTGCCGCGGGTGGCGCCTGGCGGAAAGCCTCGGCGGCGCGGATCAAGATCGGCATCGTGGAGCCGGATCCAGAAGTTGGCCACGCGCTCGCGAAGTGGCTGGACCGTTGCCCCGGCTGCGCCTGCGTGAACCGTTGGCGGACCGGGGCGGAGGCATTGCGGCAACTGCGCTCCGAGGAGATCGACCTGCTGCTCTTCAACCGGCACCTGGCGGACATGGCGGCGGGCCGCATGGCGGAGGAAGTCGCGCGGGCTCGCCCGTCCTTGCCTGTCTTCAGCCATGGCATTTATGAGACTAGTGACGACATTTTTATTTCCCTGACCGGGGTGGACGGCGGTTACTTCTTCCGTCGCCGTCCCCCGCCGGCCATGCTGGAACCCGTGGAAGCCGCCTGGGCGGAGGCCTCGCCGACCTTGCCGCAAGTCCACGCCCGGGCGCAGAATTATTTTCAGAGCCTGCTGATCCTGCCGCACAGCAACGAGCGCCCGGCGGAGATTGGGGCGTTGACCCACCGGGAGCAGGAGATTCTTCACTGCCTGCGCAAGGGATTGCATGACAAGGAAATCGCGCGAACCCTGAAAATCAGCGCCTGGACGGTGCACACCCACCTTAAAAATATCTTCGAAAAACTCAAGGTGCATACCCGCACCGAGGCGGTGATCAAGTACCTGCAGAAGTGACTGCCCCGCAAAATATTGGGTGTCCGGGGAAATGGCGCCGGGATTTTTGCCCGGTTCGTTTGAATAGAGTTGTGCTCGCGCGGCCTCGCGGGTTATGCATCCGCTGTCCGGCCTTTTTCCTTGCTGAATCGTTTTTCCGGTTTATGACAGGCGTTTTTGGCCGATAATACGCTTAGTGGCGCTATAACCATTATTATGGACATTGCCGTTTGCCCGGCATTGCGCCATTGACCCATAATGTGCGGAATGATCGCGCGAGGCGCAACTCCTTGCCCGTGTGGATGGCTGGGAGCGAAAGCTGGCGCCCAAACCTTTATTCCGATAATGTCTGGAATCTCTTAGTTGTCATGGGTGGCGACACGGCCGGTCGTGTCCTAGGGTAAGCAATCAATGGAAAACAAACCAACAATGCCCGGCGCGGGGGTCCGGGATAGCGTCATTATATGCCGGAACAGCCAGGGACTGGAGGTCCGCGCCACGCCGCTGCGTTTGACCCGCTATTTGGTCGTTTTCGAGATTTATAACCCGTACAGCATCCTCCAATTGTCCGAGGTCTTGAGCGAGTTCAAGATCATCATGAACGAGCGGATGGTCTATTCGGGGCGCGCGGTGGTCAGCAACCTGGTCAACACGGGCATCCTGTTGATCTGCGAGGCGACGCTGGACGAGGCCTGGCTGGATGTCGATGTCTTCTCGCCGATCAACCAGCGCGACCGGCTCCGCACGGATTTTGTGGATTTTCTCAAGGAGTGGGAGAAGATCCATTCCGTCCTGCCGGAGTTCAAAGTGGTCGTCGCGGACCTCCAAACCTTGCTCTCGGACATGCGGCGCTGGCTCGAGCAAGTCGAGCTCGGCATTCGCTCGACCCCGTTCGGCGACCGTTTGCAAATGGAGCGGGATGTGATTCAAACGCTTGAGCAGCCGATCATCCCGGCGGTCACCTCGTTGTTTGGCCGGTTTGAGGAGATCGCCTTGAAAATCGCGCCGGAGCTTCAGCCGATCCACCGCACCTACATCAAGCGGCAGATTCACCCGCTGGTGCTTTGCTCGCCGTTCGCCTACCGCACTTTCCAGAAGCCCCTTGGCTACGCGGGGGATTACGAGATGGTGAACATGATTTTGCGCGACCCGCTGGAGGGCAGCTCGCTGTTCGCCAAGACCGTGAACCTCTGGTTTTTGAACCAGGCTCCGGCCGCCGCGCATCGCAACCGGATCAAATACCTGACCGAGCGGCTGGTCGAGGAGACCCGGCGTGTGGCGCGGCAAGGGCGCATGGCGCGCATCTTCAACCTGGGTTGCGGACCGGCGGGCGAGTTGCAGAACTTTTTGGTGCAGCACGATGTTTGCGAGCGCGCTCACTTCACCCTGTTGGACTTCAATGACGAAACCCTCCAGTACACCAGCCGGCTGATCGAGGACGTCAAGATGCGCTACCGGCGCAACACGCCCGTCCAGATGGTGAAGAAGTCCGTTCATCAGATTCTCAAGGAGTCCGGTAAGCAGGTCGGGGACGGGCAAAAGTACGACTTTGTCTATTGCGCCGGCCTGTTCGATTATCTGTCCGACCGCATCTGCAAGCGGTTGATGAACATTTTCCACGACATGCTCGCGCCGGGCGGCTTGCTGGTGGCCACGAATGTGGACGCCTCCAATCCAAGCCGGCAGACCATGGAGTACATTCTCGAGTGGCACCTGACCTACCGGACCCAGGCACTGCTCGAGGCGTTGAATCCTGACGGGGCGCCGCCCGGAACCTTTTCCGTGAAGGCGGACGGCACGGGCGTCAATATTTACCTCGAGGTCCGTAAACCCGAAAGTGCAGAACGCGAATCCAGCCAATGACCCGGAGTTGCTGGCCGCGTTTCGGACGTACGAGCAACAGACGCGGATTCAGAACACCAAAGTCGGGTGTTTCCTTGTCGTCACCCTCATGCCGGCGGGCAGCACGCTCGACTGGTTTGTTTACAAGGAGCACACGCTGTCATTCTTCCTCTTGCGTCTGGCTTGCTCGGCGCTGGCGGGATTGATTTGGGGAATGCTTTACACGCCGGCAGGGCGGCGCTTGGGCCAGGTGTTTGGCGTCGTGGTGCCGTTGCTGCCGGTGATCTTCATCGCCTTGATGATCGCGCAGACGCAGGGCTTCATGTCGCCCTACTACGCGGGATTGAACCTCGTCTTGCTCGCCGTGGGCGCGGTGCTGCGCTGGACCTTTGTCGAGAGCGTGGTCGCGGTGGTCCTGGTGTTTCTCATCTACGTCGCCGCCGGTGTCTGGCATTATTTCCATCATCCGCTCGATCACGGAATCACCGGGAACCTCTTGTTCAATAATTTCTACTTCCTCACGTTGATGGACATCATCGTCGTGGTCGGAACGTTCTTTCAATACCGGCAGCGCATGCGGGAGTTTTCGCTGCGTTTTGCCCTGGACAAGAGCCGCGCCGACCTGGAGCAGACCAACCAAAAGCTGGTCGAGATGGACCAGGTGAAAAGCCGCTTCTTTGCGAACATCAGCCACGAGTTGCGCACGCCGCTCACACTGCTGATCGCTCCCTTGGAGTCGCTCTGGGCGCAACGAGGCTCGCGCGTGGACGAGGGGGAGCGCGAGTTGTTGCGGACGATGCAGGCCAACGGCATGCGGTTGCTGCGGTTGATCAACGACTTGTTGGATTTGGTGCGCCTCGAGTCCGGCCGCATGGAGATCAAACGGGAGCCGGTGGTGATGGGGGAGTTCGCGCGGGGCATGGCCACGGCCGTCGGCAAGGTGGCGCAGGACAAACATTTGCGGCTGGAGACGGTGGTGGACGAGAACGCGGGCACCGTGATGGCGGATCGCGACAAGCTGGAGAAGGTCGTCCTCAATTTGCTGTTCAACGCCATTAAATTCACCGCCGCCGGCTCA
>CAZMLP010000417.1:0-6120 GCA_964566745.1 uncultured Verrucomicrobiota bacterium
GCGGGTCGGATTGCGCGCGGCGGAGGTGCTCGATGTGGTGGAAGCGGGCCTCGGTGGCAAGAATGTCACCACGACGATTGAGGGTCGCGAGCGATTTCCCATTCAAGTGCGCTTGGAGCGGGACGAGCGGGCGGACATTGAGAAACTGGGCGAGGTGTTGGTCGCAACTCCCTCCGGCAAACCAGTGCCCCTGGGTCAAGTGGCGAAAATACGCCGTGTGCTTGGCCCCAGCGAGATCGCCAGCGAGAACGGCCGCTTGCGGGTGTTTGTGCAGGCCAATGTGCGGGACCGCGATCTGGCCGGATTCGTGCGCGAGGTGCGAGAACGAATCAATCGCGAAATCCTTCCAACGTTACCGGCCGGCATCACGATTGAATACAGCGGCCAATACGAAAACCAGTTGCGCGCCCAGCGGACTTTGAGCGTTGTGGCGCCGACCGTGTTACTCGTTATTTTTGTGCTGCTCTATGTTGTGTATCATTCGGCCAAGGAGGCGGCGCACGTCATTCTCGCCGTGCCGTTCGCGCTTTCCGGTGGTGTGTTTCTGCAATACGCGCTCGGCTATCCTTTCAGCGTGGCGGTATGGGTGGGCTACATCGCGCTGTTTGGCACCGCGATCCAGACCGGCGTGGTGATGGTGGTCTATCTCGACGAGGCGTTGCGAAAGAAACAAGCCGGGCGCGGGGGGGCGTTCAATCGCGCGGATTTGATCGCGGCTATCAAGGACGGCGCGCGCCTGCGCTTGCGGCCAAAGGTCATGACGGTTGCGACCATTGTGGCGAGTTTGTTGCCGATCATGTGGAGCACGCGCGCCGGCGCCGAGGTGATGAAACCGCTGGCAACGCCCGTGATCGGCGGCATGGTGAGCAGTCTGATCCATATCCTGATCGTGACACCCGTGATCTTTGCGATTTTGCGGGAGCGCGAGTTGCGGCGAGCGAGCAAAGGTTTTTAGCCAGCGGGGCAGGGCGCCAAAGGCATTTCCCAGGCTGCGGGGAAATCTTGCGCCTTTTGCGCGGTTCTTTTACGAACAGGGCATGAACTTCCGTCCCTTGGCCGTCACCGGCCTGCTCGGCCTTGCCGTCTCCCTTCATGCCGACGGTCCGAAAGACAACATTGCCGAGAACGTTCGCCGCGTCCCCCCGCCGGGCATCGCCATCGGGGACTCTGATCGCGCCGAACTCGAATCGGGAGCCGCCGACTTGGGCCGCGAGATCGAGTCACTGCGCAACGACTTAAAGAACAAGCCCGCCTTGCTCGACCTGCTGCCGGACGTCCAGATTTTCCACAACGCCGTCCGCTACGCGCTCGCGTATAACGAGTTCTATCGCACCAATGAGGTCGAAACCGCGCGGGGCATGCTCCTGCAAGGAAAAGACCGGGCCAGCCTGCTGCGGCAGGGCAAGACCCCGTGGGCGACCGCGACCGGTCTGGTGGTGCGCGGTTACCGCTCGAAGATCGACGGGTCGGTGCAGCCGTACGGCTTGGTGGTGCCCGCGTCGTTCCAGCCAAATCCACCGCGCTCATACCGGCTCGATTTTTGGTTTCACGGACGCGGTGAGAATTTGACCGAGCTTTCGTTCTTGAATGATCGCGAGCGCAATCCGGGTGAGTTCACTCCCCCAAACGCGTTTGTGCTGCACCTTTACGGCCGCTACTGCAATGCGAACCGGTTCGCGGGCGAGATGGATCTGTTCGAGGCGTACGACCACGCGCGCAAGCATTACCCGATCGATGAGAACCGCCTCGTCGTGCGCGGTTTCTCGATGGGCGGCGCCGCGTGCTGGCAGTTCGCGACGCATTACGCGGGCCTCTGGGCGGCAGCCGCGCCAGGCGCCGGCTTTTCTGAGACCGCCGACTTTCTCAAAGTTTTTCAAAAGGAGACGCTCAAACCAGCTTGGTTCGAGCAGAAGCTCTGGCACATGTACGACTCCACCGATTACGCGTTGAATTTGTACAACTGCCCGACGGTGGTGTACAGCGGCGAGATCGACAGCCAGAAGGAAGCGGCGGACATGATGGACGCGGCGTTGAAAAAAGAGGGCATCGAGATGGTTCACATCATTGGTCCCAAGACGCCGCATCGTTATCATCCTGATTCCAAGATCGAAATTAACCGGCGAATCGACAGCATAGCCGGGGCCGGCCGCAACCCGGTTCCGAAAGAGATCAAGTTCACGACGTGGACTCTGCGCTACAACCAGATGGGCTGGGTGACGGTGGACGGGCTGGAGCAACATTGGGAGCGTGCCCGCGTGGACGCGGAACTCGACGCGCCCAATGGCGCCATCAAAGTCGCGACGAGGAACGTGAGCGCGCTCACACTGGATTTGCCAGCCGGTCGCAGCCCGTTTGACGTGCTCAAGACGGTGCGAGTGTCGCTGGATGGCCAGCGTATCGTTGCGGGCAAGCCGTTCTCGGACCGCTCATGGACCGCGCATTTTCGCCGCGACGGCAACAGGTGGAAATTAGCCAAAAATGTGGAGGATGGCTCGCTGCAAAAACGGCACGGCCTGCAGGGGCCGATTGACGACGCGTTCTTCGACAGCTTCTTGATGGTCAGCCCGACCGGTACGCCGATGAACGCCAAGGTGGGCGCCTGGACGAAGGCCGAGATGGACCACGCCGTGGACCATTGGCGGCGGCAGTTCCGCGGCGAGGCCCGCGTGAAGGCGGACAAAGAGATCACCGACGCCGACGTTGCGGCAAACAACCTCGTCTTGTGGGGCGATCCAATGAGTAACCAAATCCTCGCGCGCATCGCGGATAAACTGCCGGTGCGTTGGAATGCTCAAGGCCTCCAAGCCGGCTCCAAATCCTACGGTGCGGATCATTTTGTGCCGGTGATGATCTTTCCCAATCCGCTCAATCCGAAGCGTTACGTGGTGCTGAACAGCGGATTCACTTTCCGGGAATACGATTACCTGAACAACGCCCGCCAAACACCCAAGCTGCCGGATTATGCGATTGTGGACATTGACTCACCGGTGACGCCGCGCTGGCCGGGCGGCATTGCGGACGCGGGCTTTTTTGATGAGCAATGGCGGTTGCCGAAGAAATAGGCGGGACGCGGGCAATATTACCGCAAGCCTCCAGTCTCCGGCTGGGACCGCGTTTAGCCGCGGTAAGCCGCCACGTTGGTCTCTTTGCCTTGAACCAGCACTACAGCGTAAGAGATCAGCTTTTTCCCGCCGGTTTCGCCCGCGTTGACTGCCGTGGACTGGGCGGGAAGGGGGATGGCGCCCGCCACTTCCACCAACGTCAGCGGCCCCGGCGCGTTGCCCGGAGGACGGTTCCGAAATGTGGCGGTATTCGATGGCGCCCCGCCGACAACACCGCGGGCCAGGCTCACCAGTTCGAACCCAATGGCCTCGATCTGGACAATCGTCGCTTGCAGGTTTGCCAACGTCTCGTTGGCGCCGAGAGTGTCGAGTCTTAGGGGCATAGTCGTTAAAGAAAACGAGGTTCTGGGCTTGTTTCAAGGTTGGGTTGCCGCCACGTCAAAGGCATTCTCGATCGTTTTGATGGCACTGCCCGTTTGCGCGTCCGCAATTTTGTTTTGCAAAGTGGCTGTGGCATCCCCGCCTGCAGGCACACCTAAAACTTTGAGGATCTTCTCTGCCATGTTATTGCCTGACTGGCCGAGCCGTTGGGCCAAAGCCACGCGGCGCGCTTGAAGTTCCGCCGGGAGCAGGATCGCGGTGGCGGGCGCGAAATTGACGGACGGCTCGGGAACCGCGCGCTTGAGGTGTGCAAACGTGGGGACGGGGGTTCCAATGGCGCCGTTGGTGCTGATGGGAAAGTCGTAACCGAGATAGCCCACCGCCAGAAGCCGGTCGAAGGACTGGGAAAGTCCAACCGTTGAGTCGCTTGCCGAGACGAACTTGACGGCTCCTCCGGCTTGGGCGGCGTTTCCAGCCGTGGTCGCCATGGTGCTTAAAAGGCCAAGGACATTGGTATAGTTTTGGGCCACGTCGCCGTTGGTGGCCATCAGGGAGACATCGTTCACGACGCCCGCCTTGGCGCCGCCGCCTTGGGAACCGGACCGGTGGAGCGCGACATCGATGGCGCGCGCGTAGTACACCCGTGAAACCACGCGCAGAAAAACGGGGCGGGGCCACGCTTGCAACGCCGTCTCTCTTAGAAAATTTGGATTGGCGTCGCCCCATTCCTTCAAGAGACGGGTCAACTCGCCAAAGTCCCCGGCATAGGTGCGCGCATCGGAGATCGTTACGGAGCCGTCCACCTTTTGGCTGTTGAGGTAACTCAGGGCGACGGGAATCCCTTGAATGGGCAGGGCAAGATTGATGCCGAAACCACTTTGGGCGTTGAAGGAATAGCTGGGAAAGGCCGCGCGCGGAATAGGCGCCTCGGTCAGCACATTGGTGAAAACGCCGCTATTCGTGAACACGGGCGCGGGATGCGGTGTGTTGCCAAAGCCATTGGTCCAATAGCCGTTGAAATAAATGCCGGAGAAGTCTGTGTATTTTAGCCGGACCACCGCCTCGTCGAGGGGCAAGAAGCCTTTTTGAGTGTATTGGTCCGCCTGCTGGGAGATGGAAGTGCGCGTCAAAAACACGTCGCCCACCACCAAGTCCTCGGTTAGCGGATAGACCGGGACCACCTGGCTGGCGCGAATGGTCTGGCACCAGCCCTTGGCCACGTTTTCCAGGTTTTTCCGCGCCAGGTAAGACGCGCAGCCACTGAGGGAAAAAGCGGCCACGCCGGCCACGGTTAAAAATTGAATCGATTTTTTCATTGGGAAGGCAACGTTGGATTGGGAACGGCACGTCCTTGGTTCTTGCCAGTTGCTAACTGCCGGAAAGCGTTAGCAAGTTTGTGGGAAATGACAACGATTTTCTCCGTTATTAACGGCTAAAAGGTTGGTGGCCAATGGCAAGACTGGCGGCGTGGCCGCCTTTGCCGGGGACGGTAAAAGGCTTTCCTTCCGGCGCTTTGACCGGCTAGCCTTGTGATCGTCGCATGACTGACGAATCGGAAGCCGGGTTGCTGGCGCGTTGCCGCGCGGGCGAGGCCGGGGCATGGAACGATCTGTTCGACCGCCACTACGGGCCGGCCGCGCGTTTCATCTTCCAGATGTCCCCGGATCTTGCGAGGGAGGACATGGAGGAAATCTGCCAGGAGGCTTTCCTTTCAGTCATCCGCAACCTTGATTCCTTCCAAAGCAACAGTCTTTTCCAGACTTGGCTGTTTCGCATCGCCGCGAACAAGACGCGGGATTTCATCGAGCGACGGAAAACCGCCAAGCGGGGCGGTGGCCAGACCACCATTTCGTTGCAATCGGAGGATCCTGAAACTGGATTGGCTCCCGACCCGCCCAGTGCCGCGCCATCGCCGGACACCATGGTGATGCGCCACGAGCAAATGGTGGAGGTCCGCCGGGCCTTGGACGCGCTGGGCGATCCGTGTCGCGAAATTCTCGAACTGCGCTACTTTGGTGATTTGAGCTATGAAGAGATCAGCGCCGCGCTGAAAATGAATCCGAAAACGGTAAGTTCACGCCTCAGCAAGTGCCTGGACCGTTTGCGGGAAATCAGCGCCCGGCAGGCAGCCGGGGAGAAAAATGAGCGTTCTCCCGTCTAACCATTGGCTGACATGTCAGAACAACCCAAAAAAGCCGCCGATGCCGATTTGAAGGACTACGCCCGCCAGAGGCGCATGGACCTTGGCCGCCCGCAACGCATGCCGGAGGAGATGCGCGCGCGTTTGCTGCGCGAGGCGGCGCAATTGACCGCGAAAAGCGCGAAGGCGGATGACTCCGTTGAAACCCCGGCAAAGTCGCCGGAAGTGGAGGTGCCCAAACCGGCCCGAGAAAAAGAGTCGAGCGGATGGTGGCTTGCCTGGTGGCCGCACCTGGTTTTGGCCACCGGCATCGCGGCTGTGATGATTTTGGTGGGAAACCAATTCCTCCTCTCTTCGAATCGGATACGGGCCAAGAATATTGAATTCGCGAAACAAACCGTCGCTACCCCGGAGAAAGAGCAGCTTGACCGGAAAACTCTGAATGAGGCGCGCGCCCTCGCCGCTCGGGATGAAAACAGGCTTGGGCCCGCGGAGCCGTCCTTGGCCAAGCAGGAAGCTTTGCTGGCGCAGTTGCCG
>CAZMLP010000418.1:0-8880 GCA_964566745.1 uncultured Verrucomicrobiota bacterium
CTCCGATTGGAAGAAGGCCCTGGTGACCCTGAAAGAAGGGGACAAGATCTCGCTCACCTGAACCTAGGCCCTGTTTATGCCAGTCAAAAGCTTTAGACCCCTGACGCCCTCGACGCGCTACATCACGATGGCGTCGTACCAGGAAATTACCAAGTCGCGTCCTGAAAAGTCGCTGATCGAGATTCGTAAGAAGACCGGCGGTCGCAATGCCTACGGTCGGGTGACGGCGCGTGGCATCGGTCGCGGTAACAAGCAAAAATTCCGCTTGGTGGATTTCAAACGCAACAAGCACGGCGTCGAGGCGAAGGTGGTCGGCATTGAGTACGATCCGATTCGCACGGCTCGCCTGGCCCTTCTTGAATACAAGGATGGCGAGAAGCGGTATATCATCGCGCCCAATGGACTCACAGTGGGAGCAAAATTGATGAGCGGTCCGACGGCTCCGCCCGAGGTGGGCAACAGCCTGCCGTTGAAATTGATTCCCGTGAGCGTGGCGATCCACAATATCGAGGTTGTGCCGGGCCGGGGTGCCCAGATGGTTCGTAGCGCTGGCGGCGCGGCGACGCTGATGTCCCGCGCGGATGGCTTCGCGCAGGTGCGTTTGCCCTCGGGCGAAATCCGCAAGATCAATGAGGATTGCTACGCGACCATCGGCCAAGTGGGCAATTTGGAGCACGAGAAAGTGATTTTGGGCAAGGCGGGACGTTCACGGCATCGCGGCATCCGGCCGATTACCCGCGGCGTCTGCCGGAACCCGGTCGACCACCCGAATGGTGGCGGCGCGGGCAAGTCGAAAGGTGGTGGCGGCTGGCAACAATTGACCTCGCCGTGGGGTTTGCAGGCCAAAGGTTATCGCACCCGCAACAAGACCAAGCCGTCAAACCGGTTCATTTTGGTTCGCCGCGACGGTCGGCCGATGAAACAGAAATAAGCTTTTATGGGACGCTCGATCAAAAAAGGCCCGTTTGTGGACGGGCACCTGATGGACAAGATCCAGAAGGCCCGGGACACCAAGTCGAAGGCTCCGATCAAGACTTGGTCGCGCCGCTCCATGATCACGCCTGAGTTTGTCGGGCTGACGTTCAATGTGCACAACGGCAAGGTCTTCAACCCGGTTTTTGTCACCGAAAACATGGTGGGCCACCGGTTGGGCGAGTTCTCGCTGACGCGGACATTCAAGAAGCACGGCGCCCACACCGCCAAGGCGGAGGCCAAATAGCGTTATGGAAGTTCAAGCGATCATGCGGAATGTGCGGATGTCCGCGCAAAAGATGCGGGAAGTGGTGCGCCAGATCCAGGGGCTGAATGCCGTGCAGGCGCAGGCAGTGCTCGCGGCGGTGCCGCGCAAATCCGCCCGCTTCGTGGCGAAAACCCTGAAATCGGCCATCGCGAACGCCGAGAACAACAACAATCTCAAACCGGAAACCTTGACGGTGAAGCTGGCCGTGGCAGGCCAGGCGAGCACGCAGAAGCGGTTTGTTCCCAAGGCGCGCGGCTCGGCCGGCCCGATCTTGAAGCGCAGTTGCCACATCAAAATCGTTTTGTCTGACGAGTAAGTTATGGGTCAAAAATCCAATCCCATCGGCCTCCGCATCGCCGTCACAAAAGACTGGCGCTCGAAGTGGTTCGCGGAGAAGAAGGACTTCGGCAAGCTGCTGTCCGAGGACCGCCACATTCGCGAGCTGCTGAAGAAGAAGCTTGAGTCGGCGTCCGTGCCGAAGATCCAGATCGAGCGCGCCGCGACCCGCTGCCGCATCACCATTTTCACCGCCCGTCCGGGTGTCGTCATTGGCCGCAAAGGCGCGGAGATCGACAAGATCAAGGAGGAGATCAGCAAGCTGACCGGCAAAGAGATTTACGTTGACATCCAGGAGATCAAGACGCCGGAGACCGACGCGCAATTGGTGGCTGAGAACATCGCCTTGCAGCTGGAGCGCCGCATTTCCTTCCGTCGCGCAATGAAGAAAGCGGTGCAGACCGCGATGGATTTCGGCGCGGACGGCATCAAGGTGCGTTGCGCTGGCCGTCTTGGCGGCGCGGAACTGGCCCGGGTGGAAACGTATCACGAGGGTCGCGTGCCGTTGCACACGTTGCGCGCGAATATTGACTACGGTTTCGCCGAGGCGAAGACCGTTTACGGCAAACTGGGAATCAAGTGCTGGATTTGCAAGGGCGAGCGCAAGGTTGAGAAGGGCCCAGTCGCCGCCGCGCCGATTGCCGCCCCGGCTCCCGCCCCCGCGAGCGCGAACTAACCTTTTACGAGCGAGGACTGAGATATGGCAATGATGCCGGCAAGAGTGAAGTACCGCAAGATGCAGCGCGGCAGCCGTCGCGGCTTGGCGACCCGTGGCAACACGGTGGCGTTTGGCGAATATGGCCTGCAATCGATGGAGCGGTGCTGGCTGGACACGAAGCAGATCGAGGCGGCCCGCGTGGCGATCTCGCGCTTCATGAAGCGCCGCGGCAAGATTTGGATCCGTATTTTTCCGGACAAGTCGTTCACGAAGAAACCGCTGGAAGTGCGCATGGGCACCGGCAAAGGCGGCGTTGAGTCGTGGGTGGCGGATATCCGCCCGGCGAGCGTGCTGTTCGAGGTGGACGGCGTGCCCGAGGCGGTGGCCCGCGAGTCGATGCGTTTGGCGGCGACCAAACTGCCGATCAAGACCAAGTTCATCTCGCGCCACAAGATCGGATAACCGAGGAACGCCCGATGAAATTTATCGATTTGAAAGACCTGACGACCGTGGAGTTGACGGCGAAGAGCCGCGACCTGCAACAGGCGCTGTTCAACCTGAAACTGCAAAAGGCCACCAGCCAGTTGGAAAAGACCAACGAACTGCGCCGCCTGCGCCGCGACATCGCGCGCGTGCAAACCCGCATCTCCCAACTCCGCCTGAAGGCGGCCTGATTTGTTTATGCCTGAGACCCAAACAAAGCGTGGTCATCGCAAAGAGCGTGTCGGCGAGGTGATCTCCGACAAGATGGAAAAGACCATTGTGGTCCGCGTCGAGCGCCGGTTCCGCCATCCGCAATTCAAAAAAGTGGTGACCTCGTTCGGCAAATTTTACGCGCACGACGAGAAGAACGAGGCCAAGGTCGGCGACCGCGTCCGCATCCAGGAAACGCGCCCGCTCTCGAAGAGCAAATGCTGGCGGTTGGTGGAGGTGGTGGAGCGCAACACGGACGTGGCGGTGGTGACCGCGACAACCTGACCGGAAAGGATAGAAAAATATGCTGCAAGTTCGATCCATTCTGGACGTGGCCGACAACACCGGCGCCAAGCGCGCGGCGGCGATCGGCGTGCTCGGGCGCAACCAGCGCTACGCCGCCATCGGCGACGTGATCAAGGCGCACATCAAGGAAGCCGCGCCGGACGGCACGGTGAAGAAGGGCGAGGTCGTGAACGCGGTGGTGGTGCGGACCCGCAAGGCGATCCGTCGCAGCGACGGCTCCTATCTCCGCTTTGACAGCAATGCCATTGTCATCATTGACAAGGAAAACAACCCGCGCGGCACGCGCATTTTCGGGCCGGTGGCGCGCGAGTTGCGGGAGAAGCGGTTCATGAAGATCATTTCGCTGGCCCCCGAGGTTATCTGACGGTTATGACGAAATTTCATGTCAAAAAAGGCGACGAGGTCGTCGTGATCGCCGGAACCGAGCGCGGCAAGCGCGGCAAGGTGATCAGCATCGTGGCCAGCAAAAATCGAGTGATTGTCGAGGGAATCAAGATGATCAAGCGTCACTTGCGCAAGAGCCAGCAGAACCCGAATGGCGCGATCGTCGAGCGCGAGGGGTCTGTTCACATTTCCAACGTCATGAAGGCCGACCGGTACGACGCCTCCTCCAAGCGCAAGGCCGCGCCCGCCGCCGCCTGATAGAACGCCATGAAACCCAGACTTTACAATAAATACGTCGAGGAAGTCCGGCCCGCTTTGATGGAAAAGCGGAAGTACGGAAACGTCCATCAAGTGCCCCGGATCGAGAAGATCATCGTGAACATGGGGATTAGCGCCTCGCTCGAGAAAGGCGCGATTGACGATGCCGCGAAGGATCTTTCGATGATCACCGGGCGTAAGCCGGTTATCAGCAAGTCCCGCAAGAGCGTCGCGAACTTCAAGCTTCGCGAAGGGCAGCCGATCGGCTGCCGGGTGACGTTGCGCCGCGAGGTGATGTACGAGTTTTTTGACCGCCTGGTCGCCGCCGCGCTGCCGCGCATCCGTGATTTTCGGGGCGTTTCGCGCCGGTCGTTTGACGGGCGGGGAAATTACTCGCTGGGTTTGCCGGACCAGACGTTGTTCCCGGAGATTGAGATGGACAAAATCAAGCGCTCGCAAGGCATGGACGTGACAATCGTCACCTCCGCGCCGACGGATGAGGAGGCGCTCGAGCTGCTAAAATTGATGGGGATGCCGTTCGCTGAAGCACGATAAAATTTTTATGGCCAAGAAATCCTGGATTGAGCGCGAGAAGAAGAAGCTCGCGACCGTCAAAAAATACGCCGCCTTGCGCGCCGAATTGAAGGCCAAGAAGGACTACGCGGGGCTGACCAAGCTGCCCAAAAACGCCAGTCCGACCCGGGTGACGAACCGTTGCGCCATGTCGGGCCGTCGCCACGCTTTTATTCGCAAGTATGGCTGCTCGCGCTTGACATTTCGCGAGGCGGCCTTGAACGGCCTGATTCCGGGTGTCACCAAAGCCAGCTGGTAAAGTTATGACCGATCCCATTTCCGACATGCTCACGCGCATCCGCAACGCCAGCCAGGCGCTGCTGGCCGACGTGGAGATTTCGCACTCCAAGATGAAGGAGAGCATCGCCCATATTTTGAAGCGGGAGGGTTACATCGCGGACTGTGCCGTGGAAGGCAAGCCGGCGAAGAAGCTCAAGCTCAAATTGAAATATGAGGGACGCAAGGGCGTCATAGCCGGCCTGCGCCGGGTGAGCAGCCCGGGCTTGCGCCGTTATGTGGGATCCAAGGAGATTCCCCGCGTGCTGGGGGGCATGGGCACCTCCATTATTTCCACGCCCCAAGGTGTCATGACTGGCGCGCAGGCGCGCAAGCAGAACCTCGGTGGCGAATTGCTTTGTTTCATTTGGTAACCGTCACGTTTTATGTCCCGAATTGGAAGAATTCCGATCACTGTCCCGCCCAAGGTCAAAATTGAGATCAAGGGCAAGCAGGTTCTGGTCGAGGGCCCGAAGGGCAAATTAAATTTCGAACTCCCCGGCCGCACTACCGCGGCTCTGGCCGGTGACCAATTGACCATCGCCCGCCAGGGTGACGATGCCGAGGCGCGCGCCCTGCACGGCTTGAGCCGCGCATTGGTCAGCAACATGGTGAAGGGAGTCACGGACGGCTTTGTAAAAAAGCTTGAGATCAACGGCGTCGGCTTCAAGGCGTCGGTCGCGGGCAAAATCGTCAATTTGAGCCTGGGTTACTCCCACCCGATTACTTACCCGATTCCCGACCAGATCAAGGTGACGGTGGACGAGAACACGAAAATCACCATTGAGGGACCGAACAAGGAGACGGTGGGCAAGGTGGCGGCGGAAATCCGCTCCTTCTATCCGCCCGAGCCTTACAAAGGCAAGGGTGTCAAGTACTCGGACGAGAAGATCATCCGCAAGGAAGGCAAGACCGTCCAATAACAACCGGATTTTTTATCTGGTCACGGCCCAATCCGTGGCCATCGCGACATGAGAACTGAAAAGAAACTGCAGCTTTTGGAACGGCGTCGTTGGGTCTTGCGCAAAAAGATCAAGGGCACGGCCGAGCGTCCGCGCATGAGCGTTCGCTTCACGGGAAAGAACATTCACGTTCAGTTTATCGATGACGTGGCTGGCAACACGCTGGCGGCGGTGTCGACTCTGAGCAAGTCTGTTCCGGATCGCGCGGAACTGGGCGCGAATGTGAAGGGCGCCCAACGCATTGGCTCGCTCGCGGCGGAAGCGGCCAAGGGCAAGGGCATCACCAAAGTGGTTTTTGACCGCAGCGGCTCGCGTTATCACGGCAAGGTCAAGGCGCTGGCGGATGCCGCGCGCGAGGCCGGCCTGCAATTTTAATTTTAAACCGGAGAATTGACAGTGCCTGACGAAATTAAACCCAACACGGAAGAGGGCGCCGGAAGCGCGAGTTTTGGCGGAGGTGGCGGAGGTGGTGGTGGCGGCGGATTCGGCGGCGGCGGTGGTTTTGGCGGGGGGCGGGGCGGCGGCGGGCGGGGCCCGGGCCGTCGGCGCGGTCGTCCGAACCAGGACAATGCCGATGGCCAGGACGGCAAGGGCGGCAACGATTTGGCGGAGAAGGTCATTTATATTAACCGTTCCGCCAAGGTCGTGAAGGGCGGTCGCCGCTTCAGCTTCAGCGCCTTGGTGGTGGTGGGCGACAAGCGCGGCAAGGTTGGTTTGGGCTTGGGCAAAGCGGGCGAAGTGGCGGATGCGATCCGCAAGAGCGGTGAGGATGCGAAGCAACACATGGTCGAGGTCTCATTGAAGGACGCGACGATTCCGCACGAAGTGACGTCTCGCTTCGGCGGCGCCTGCGTCTTGTTGCGCCCCGCTTCTCCGGGAACCGGGATCATTGCCGGCAAGACCGTGCGCGCGGTGGTGGAATCCGCCGGCGTGAGGGACATTCTGACCAAGTCACTCGGCTCGAAGAACGCCGCGAATGTGGCGAAAGCGACCTTGGCGGCCTTGCAGCAATTGCGTTTGAAGGAGCAAATTTATCGCAGCCGGGGCATGGAGTTGCGGAAGCCGGTCGCGGTGGTTCCGGCGACGGCGCCAGTGGCGGCCCAATAAAGGGAATTTTCTATGCGTTTACATGATTTGAAGCCCCGTCCGGGCGCCAAACACCGCACCAAGCGGCTGGGCCAGGGGGAGTCGAGCGGTCACGGCAAAACCAGCGGTCGCGGTGGCAAAGGCCAGTCGGCACGCTCGGGTAGCTCGATCCGTCCCGGTTTCGAGGGTGGCCAGATGCCGTTGATTCGCCGCATGCCGAAGCGCGGCTTTAACAACACGCGGTTCGGCACCCGTTACATTCCGGTGAACCTTGAGTCCCTGAACGCCTTCGATGATGGCGCGCGGGTGGACGAGGCGGCGTTGCGAGCCACGGGCTTGGCGAACGGTCGCGGGGATGGCATCAAGATTCTCGGCAGTGGCGAGTTGAAGAAGAAGCTTACGGTGTTGGCCCATGCGTTCAGCGGGTCAGCGAAGGCCAAGATCGAGGCTTTGGGCGGGGTGTGTGAAGTGGTGGTTGCCCAAAAGGCCGCTTCGGTCAAGGCCTAGTTGAACTGCCATGTTTAGCTCCATCGCCAACACCTTCGCGAACTGTTTCAAGATTCCGGAGCTCAAGTCCCGGATTTTGTTCACGTTGCTGATCTTGGGCGTTTGCCGGTTGATTTCGATCTTTCCGGTGCCCGGCATAAACGGCGGCGCGCTGTCGGATTTCGTGGCGAAAAATGCCTCGGCTGGGAACTCGCTGGTCGGCTTGTACAGCATGTTCACCGGCGGCGCGTTCGAGCAGTGCGCGATTGGCGCGCTGGGCATCATGCCCTATATTAGCGCGACGATCATCATTCAGTTGCTCACGGCGGTGGTCCCGCAATTGAGCAAGCTGGCGCGCGAGGAGGGTGGCCGGGCGAAGCTGATCCAATACGGTCGTTACATCACGGTGTTGCTCTGTTTGGGGCAGGGTTTCGTGATGGCACTGGGATGGGAGCATCCAGATCGAATTCCTGGTTTCGGCGGGTTTGTCGGCAAGCTGGTGATGACTGACAACCTGCTATGGTATCGAATCCAGACGACTTTGGTGCTGACCACCGGCACGATGTTGCTGATGTGGCTCGGCGAGCAAATCACCGAGCGTGGCATTGGCAACGGCGTCTCTTTGGTAATCACGATTGGCATTGTGGCCCGTCTGCCAGCCGCCGCGCAGGCGTTGCACACCATGTTCTTTCCGCCGGACGGCGTGCCCCGGCAATACTCGCTGTTTAGCGCGATCGGATTGGTGCTTCTGCTATTCGGAGTGATTGCGGGTGTGATCGCCGTGACGCAAGCCCAACGCAAGATTCCGGTTCAATACGCCCAGCGCGCGGTGGGACGCAAGGTGTACGCGGGGGGCAGTTCGTTCATGCCGTTGCGGGTGAATTACGCGGGTGTCATGCCGGTCATCTTCGCGCAGGCGATCTTGATGTTCCCGAGCATGATCGCTCTGCAACTCGGCCGGGTGACTGGCATCAAATTTTTTGACGACATCGCGCGAGTTATGACCGACGGCAGCGGGGTTTATCTACTCTGCTACGGTTTGATGATCCTGTTTTTCTCGTATTTTTGGGTGGCGACCCAATTCAACGAGTTGCAGATCGCGGATGATTTGAAGAAGCACGGCGGGTATATCCCGGGTGTGCGGCCGGGCGCGGCCACGAGCGAGTATTTGCACAAGACGATGAGCCGGATCACCCTGGCGGGCGCGGTGTTCCTGACCATCATCGCGGTGATTCCGATTTTGATGCGGCGCTGGATGAACATTGATTTCCATGTCACCCAGTTCTTTGGCGGAACGAGCATGCTAATCACGGTGGGTGTCTTGCTCGACACAATGCGCCAAATGGAGACGCATTTGTTGATGCGCCATTACGACGGCTTCCTGAAGAAAGGCCGGTTGCGCGGACGGGTTTGAAGCAAGCGCGGTGGACGGACACGGTTGTTCCTTGAAAGTGACGAGTGGAAGCGATTGACGGTGGAAGCCAGCGACCAAAAATAGTGGGCGCATGGCCCGAGTGAATGATCATCTTAAAGACAGAGCGGGATCTGGAGGCGATGCGACCGGCCTGCGCCATTGCGGCGCGAGTGCTGGACGAGGTGGCCGGATTCATCGCTCCGGGCCA
>CAZMLP010000419.1:0-7825 GCA_964566745.1 uncultured Verrucomicrobiota bacterium
GGTGTAGCCGTTCTTGCCGAAGTGATAAATCACGTCGCCATCTTTCGGCGGAAAACCGAGACAATCCGTCGCCAAAGCGGGAACCTGTTTGCCGGAACCAATCAGATAGAAACCGGTCACCCGCCTGGCCAGTATCGGACCCGACGGGGCAACGCCGGAAAAGGTCACATTGATTGGCTGAGTCGCGGGGTTGAGCAGAAAGGCGCCGGTGCCGGGCGAAAAATCGGCGCCGGGATTCGTCCAAGCGCCCCCGGTGAAGCTCGTTGCCGCGAAGGTTTGGGCCTGGCTGTCCCAGTGATAGAAAACGGTCCCCTCCGGCACGTTCGGCAAAATCTCGGCCACCGTGTTGCCTCCATGGGACAGTGGATTGGAAATGAGCGAAAAACCTTGTGGCGCGGCAACGGAGGCATCGCCAGGGACGAGGGCAAATGATTGCCAGCCAACAATATAGGCCGGAAAATCGGGTGGCCAGTTGATTTTGACATTGCCGCCTGTTTTTTGAACAAGAGCCACGTTGGATTGACCGTGTTTGCTGCCCGCCGCCACCGCTTCCTCGTAAGTCATTCCAAACGTGATGTCCCAAACCCGGAATTGACAATAGGCGGGATCGCCCGCCGGAACCGGCACGAAGCGTGTCGAATCAATGCCTGGATCGAAGTAACCCGCGCCTATTCCCGTGCGAAATGGGAAGGGGGTTCCGGCAGGGACAAGTGAGTCTGCTGTGGCGCCGGCGTAAAGCTCCGCGACGTAATTAGTTCCGGAAAGCAACGTAGTCCCATCCGTGTCGTAAACGGGCGCCTTCGAACCCCAACTACCATAGTTTAAAAAAGTAACCGTTCCCTGCTGAACAGGCTCCTGTCCCATCAATCCCGAGATTCCCCCCAGTACGCACCCGAGAAATAAAATGCGCTTCATATTCTGCCTTTTTGTGTTCTCACTTTTGGACGTCAAAAATGGAGCATAATTTACGCCAACATCAGACCTGATAATGCATCTACAAACAGGTCGTGAAAAGCCACTTTTCCCCTGCGCAACGCCCGCAAAGCGGGGTGCCGTTAGTAGCCCCTAAAGACTCTGGCTGCCGTTGAGAGGGATTTTGGCTTTGGGCGCGCAACGACGAATAGGCATATCCGCCAGCGATCTGCCGACGAGGGCCGACAAAGGACAAAGTCTTAACGAGCTGTCAGGGTGCAAACCGAATAAAGACTCCCGCGCCCGGTTGCAGAACCGGCGGTTCTCCTGTCGCGGGCCGGGATATCCAAAGCCAGGGCATTTCCAGAAAAATCATAGCCACGCAAAGGCAGGAACGGCGCGTTGAACTGTCCGTTCAACCTCGCCTTTCCAATACAATTGCAGACCTCGCAGCGCGAGGTCCCCACCACCGGAGGCCACAGTTTTTCTTGAACCGCTTTAGACCAGGCGCGGTTAACGCCGGAACAACACCGCCTCGCCGGGTTGCAATATGGGGAAGCCGCCCTGCCATTCGCCAAAATCGTAGTTGTTGATCTTATATTTTCCATCCACCAGCCGGTAAATCATGTCGCCATCCGACAGCGGGAAACCCAGACAATTCGTAAAGGCCACGGGCACATCCGTCCCGGATCCCATCATATAAAAGCCGACCGGGCGGGTCATCAGTTTGACCGGCGGTCCCGCGTCGCCCGTAAAGATCACCGTAATGGGCTCTTTGAGCGGGTTTCCCAAGATTCCGCCCCGGCCCGGCGAGCAATCCGCATGGGGATCGGTCCACGCGCCAGCCGCAAACTTGTTCGTCAGGTATTTCTGGGTGTCGCTGTTCCATTGGCTGAGCGTCGTCCCCTCGGGCATGTTCGTCAGCACCAAGGCGACAGCGTTTCCGGCGGGGTTGTGAAGCGGATTGGAAAACATGGAGTAGCCCGGAGGAAAAGTGATGAAAACCGCGCCCGCGGAAAGTTTGAATGTCTTGGGACCCGCGGCGCGCGGGGCGGGTCCGGCGGTATTGATTTCCGCCACCTCCGACTCTCCGTGTTTGGCGCGGGCCGCCACGGCAGCGGTCTGAATCGTTCCGAGCCGCCGGTCCCACACGCGAATTTGCCAGAAGGCCGGCGCCCCCGGTTGAACCTTGGGCCATTGGCGGCCGTGCGCCGGACCGAAATTAAGGTAGCCAGGCCGGGCGCCGGGGCGAATCTGCTCGGGAGTGCCGACCGGCCACAACTGAGTGGAACTCGGTCCGGCAAACAGTTGCGCCACGAAATTCGTGTCAGTGAGCGGTTTGCCATCCCGGTCCAACACCATCCCGTCCAGCAATTGGCCTGCGTCACGGTTTGTTGGGGGCGGATTTCCTTGCCCGGTCAGGGACAACACCGCCAGCCAAAGACAGGCAAATGAGAGTATCGCTTTCATATCTCTTGAAAGAACCCAGCAAAAATCAAACCGCGCGGGTCGATCCGCCGCCTCCCGTCAACCAGCCCGTCTTTCCCGTTCCGTTGCGCGCAACCCGCTCTATTTCACGTTCCAAATCGACTTTAGCTCATAGACCGTCAAAGAGCGAATTCGCGCCGGGCCGCCTTTGGCGTAAATCTGCAATCCCTGCTCCCTGGCCTTGGGCAAAAAACAGGTGCTCATCGAAACTTTGCCGTGGTTGGCAAAAACCTCGAGGGACGAGCGATCCACCAAAATTTGCAATTGAATCCGGGAATTCACCGGATCGAGCGGCGCCTGCTTGCCGAGGCTGGCAAGCCGCCGATCAAGGAGCGAATAAACGACTGGCTCGCCGCGCAGGTTAAAGCCCACCTCGCCCGCCTCGCCAAGGTCGATCTCCGCCTGGATGTCGAACAATTCGCCTTTGATGTCCGCCAGCGGGTTCTCACCGGGGTTCAGGGCGAGATTGTTCCACTCGTGCTTGCGGGTGTGGAGCAAGGCGAGTTCTTTCACGGGCTGACGGCACATGCGGATGCCCTCCGGGAATGTGCGCAACGTCAGTTCCGCCGGAAAACCCATCTGTTGATTGAATGGCATTTTGGGGTACTTCCCCCCGTTCATCCACGGAATCTGGATGCGCCGGCCGTCGCTGGACGGAATGTCGCTATACGTCTGCGACGCGTAAAAGTTGGCTCCCCAGTCACCCTTGTGTTTCCCGCTCTCCTTCTTGAAACGCGTGCCGTCAAACTGCCCGATGATGTAATTGCCATCCGCGCCGGTGAGCACCCATTTCTTGTTGACGGGTTTTCCATCCACCGGCAGCTCGAAAATGTCCGGGCATTCGTAGAAATCGGCGAACGAACTGAGATAAGTCCAATCCTTCAAGTTCGGGGACGAGAAAAACTGGATCTCATTGACTTTGTTTTTCTCCACATACAGCGCGACGATCCAGCGCTTGGTCGGCGCATGCCAGAAAACGCGCGGATCACGATTGCCATTGCTGATCTGCTTGATCACCGGGTTGCCCGCGTACTTCGTCCAAGTGCGGCCGCGGTCGTTGCTGTAGGCGATGCATTGGGTGAACGGCTGGCCTTTGGATTCCGGCGAGGTGTCCCCTGCCGAGGTGTACATGGCCACGAGCACTTTCTCTTTCCCGGTCTGGAAGCCGGCGGTGTTATTGGCGTCCACCACCGCCGAGCCGGAGAAAATGGTGCCCATCGCGTCGCGCTCGATGGCGTTTGGCAATTGCTGCCAATGGACCAAGTCCGGCCCCACCGCGTGGCCCCACGTCATGTTTCCCCAAACCACAGCCTCCGGGTTGAGCTGAAAAAAGAGGTGATACTCGCCCGCGTAATAGACCAGGCCGTTCGGGTCATTGTGCCAGCCCTTTCGGGAGCTGAAGTGAAACTGGGGCCGGTATTGCTCGTCATACAACTCGCGCACGACCGGCTCCTCTTGCCGCGCCTTCGCGCTTTGGGTGATTTGGTCCACGCAAATATGGCCCCAGCCACCCGTGTTTTTGTCCACGATCTGGATGCGCGCCTGTTTGCCGTTCAAGTCACCCACGTCCCAGCCCGCCCACTCCAATGCCTCGCTGTCCGTTCCGGGCGAGGTGCGGACGACCTTGTCGTCCACCAGCAAATTGATGCACGTCTCGCCGGGGTGATTGCCGCCGCCGAGCAGGAAATTGATGTGCGCGCGCTCGATCTTGAAAAACGGCGAGGTGAGCGTGCCGGTCGATTTGTCCCCGTGATAAAAACTGTCCACCAAACCTTGCCCCTCGAAACCGCTGACGGGCATCTGGTTCGGCAATGTGCCGCGCGCCGGTCCCCGGCCAAACGCCTCGCCCGTGGTCTCCCAGCTTCCGTAGGTGTCCCCCTCAAAATCGGCGATGATGATATCCGCCGGATCGGCCGCGTTCAAAGTGAGGAGGGATGCCCCAAGAATCCAGAGCAAGCCCAACAGCCTATTAAAGAATTCTGGATACCGCCGCTGAGAGTCTGTCTGAAAATTCCCGACGGGCCTGTTTTCGCCAATTGGGACGGGGGGCGAGGCGCGCCGACGAAACATATCCGTGGAGATCCGGGTCGGGGGAACGACAAAGCCCAAAGACAAAAGAACCTCAGCCCGAAGGGTTTTGCCGAAACCCGCGCGGCGACTTCGTTGTTCCTCGCTCACAGATCCAGGAAGGATATGCTCGCTCCTCACGCCTCGTCGGCGCGCGGGTTTGGGCAAAACGGCGGTGTCCATAATTTTTTAAAAGGCTGCCAGGCCAATGCGATGTTTGCGGTTCATTTTGTTGCGATTAGAATTCATCGGAACCGGTGAATTATCCATTCAATTTCAGCCGCCATCCGGCCTTTTTTAGTTTGTCCAGCAGTACCGCCCCCAAAATCACCAGACCAAGCACCACCTTTTGCGTGTAGCTCTCCACGTTGGTCAGGTTCATGCCGTTTTGGATCACCGCGATGATGAGCGCGCCGATCAGCGTGCCAGGAATCTTACCCTCGCCACCCGTCAAGGAAGTGCCGCCGACAACCACTGCGGCGATCACATAAAGCTCGTACATCAAACCGTAGGTGGGCGAGCCGCTCTTGAGCTGGGAGGCCATCACGATCCCTCCCAAACCCGCCAGCGCGCCGCTCACGGTGTAAACCAGCAACAACACGCGCTTCACCGGCACGCCACTGAGCCGCGCCGCCTCGGGATTGCCACCCACCGCGTAAATATGCCGGCCCAGCGGCATGCGCGTCATCACAACATGCGCGGCGACATACAGCGCCAGGGTGAGCACAACGGCGTTGGGCACCCCGAAAACCTCCCCGCGTCCCAGCCAGATGAACGAGTCCGGCACCTGGTAGATGGATTGGCCCTTCGCGGCGATGTAGGCGAGTCCGCTGCCGACGAGCATCATGCCGAGCGTCGCGATGAAGGGCGGGATCGCAAACGCTGTGATCATGACCCCGGAGAACAACCCGGTCAGCGCGCAAATGATCACCGCCACCACCGACCACCCCGTCATGGCAAACGCGGAGGCGTGCTCGGCGCCGCCGTGATCCCGAATGCCGAGGGTCGCGAGGACGGCGGAGAGGGCGATCAAACTGCCGACCGACAAATCAATTCCAGCGGTGATAACCACCATCGTCATGCCGATCGCGATCATGGCGATCACCGCGATCTGGTTCGCGATGTTCAACAAGTTTTCCGTCTTGAGAAAATTCGGCCAGCGATAGGCGCGCGGCGTGACAAGACGGGTCGTTGCCAGGGCGGGAAACTTCGTTCCCAAATTCTCAAAGATCGCCCAGCTCGCGGCGGTTCGCGTGGCGGCAATCGTGTCCGGCGCCGCGGTGCTTTGCGACGCCTCCTCCAATGCCGCGCGCGCGTCGCCCGGCTGCCCTTTTACCACGCCCGCCACCGCCACCCCATCCGTGGCGAGTTGCCTGGCCAACTGATCGGCAAACTGCGCGTCTTCTTTTTCGTCCCGCGCCACAACGAGCACCCGTTTCGCACCCGCGTGCTTGATCTCCGCCGCCACTCGCGCCGCCCCTGCCGCGCCGGCTGGCTCCTGGTCCGCGAGCGTCGCCCACGAGTAGTAGGCGCACAGGAGCAGCAGCACGACCAGCATGCCGTAATCCGCGAATAGTTTTTGGAGCCAGGAATGTTTCAAGCCGTTCATTTCATTCCTGCCGCATCGCGCCGTCATTCGCGCCAATCGCGAGCGCGAGGATTTCCGCCTGGGTGGTTTTTCCCGCGTCAGGAATTTCCCCGGCGATCCGCCCCTCGCGCATCACCAGAATGCGGTCGCTCATGCCAATCACCTCCGGCAGCTCGGAACTGATCAGCAGGATGGCCTTGCCCTGCGCGGCCAGCTCGTTGATGAGTTGATAGACCTCGTACTTTGCGCCGACATCAATTCCGCGCGTCGGCTCGTCGAAAATGATCACCTCGCAGTTGCGCTCCAGCCATTTCGCGAGCACCACCTTTTGCTGGTTGCCGCCGGAAAGGTTTCCCGCGCGCTGCTCGGTGCTCGCAATCTTGATGCCCATGCCGCGCACGTAACCTTGAAACGCGGCCCGCTCCTCGCCCTCGCGGACAAATCCACTCCTGGTGAAACGGGCCAGGTTCGGCAGGCCAAAATTCTCCCGCACCGACTGGCCTAAAATCAAACCCTGCGCCTTGCGATCCTCGGTCAGCAATCCGATCCGGGCGGCGATGGCGTCCGCCGGGTTGCGAATCTCCAGCGTTTGTCCGTCCAGCGACACCGTGCCACCCTCCTTGCGGTCTGCTCCGAAGATTAGCCGGGCGGTCTCCGTTCGCCCCGCGCCCACGAGTCCGGTGAGTCCCAGCACCTCGCCACGCCGGATCGTGAACGACACGTCGCGCACCATTTTGCCGCGCGCAAGATTCCTGACTTCCAAGCGGGGCGGGCCCGGCATCACCTGGCGTTGCGGGAATTCTTGATCGAGCTTTCGCCCCACCATCAACTCGATCAACTGCGCCCGACTGGTTTCGCTGATGGAACGGGAGCCAACCTGCTGGCCGTCGCGCAGCACCGTCACGCGATCCGCGATGGCGTAGATCTCATCCAACCGGTGGCTGATGTAGATAATACCGATGCCGCGCGCCTTCAGGTCACGGATCACGGCGAAGAGCCGCTCCACCTCGGCAAGCGTCAGCGTCGCGCTCGGCTCATCCATCACAATCACTCGCGCCTCTTGCGACAACGCCTTGGCAATCTCCACCAGTTGCTGCTGCGCGACAGTCAGCTCGCGGCACGGCGACTCCGGCTCGACCGCCACGCCAACTCGTTGGAAAAGCCGGGCGGCCTCGGCAGCCTCCGCATCGGCGCGAATGAATCCGCCCCGCGTCGATTCGCGCCCCAGAAAAATGTTTTCCCGCGCGGTGAGCGCCGGGATCAAATTGAACTCCTGGTAAATTACCGCGATGCCGGCTTTTCGCGCTGCCACCGGGTCGCGCATCTCCTGTTCGCGCCCGTCGAGCCGGATCATTCCCGCGTCGGGCCGTTGCGCGCCCGCCAGGATTTTGATCAATGTGCTCTTGCCCGCGCCATTCTCCCCCAGCAACGCCAGCACCTCGCCCGCGCGCAACTCCAAGTCCACACCCCGCAGCGCCAGCACGCCGGGAAAGGACTTTTTGATGCCGCGCATCTCCAGCAACGGCGGCGCGGAGGAGCTCATTTGAGCGCCGGGTCCTTCATCGCGTCCGCCTGGCGGTAGAGCGCTGTGGGAATCAGGATTTGCTCCGGCACTTTCTCCCCCGCAAAATACTTGAAAATCGCCTCCGCCGTCTCTTTGCCAATGCGGTCCGGGAATTGAATCGGGTCCGCGAAAAGCTTGCCCTCTTTAATGGCCTGTTTGCCCTCGGGTTGACCGTCAAAACCGACGATCTTGATCCTGTCCGCCTT
>CAZMLP010000420.1:0-4184 GCA_964566745.1 uncultured Verrucomicrobiota bacterium
TGCATGCCGCGGCTCAACGCCCCGATCAACGCCCCTTTCTTCTCGCTCAACCCCACGAGTTCCAGAACGTCATTCACAGTTTTTTCCCGCTGGGCTGAGGGAATCTTGTAACAAGCGCCAAAGAAATCGAGGTACTCCGTCACCTCCATGTCCTTGTACACGCCAAAGAAGTCGGGCATGTATCCAATCACATGGCGCACGGCGTCGGCATCCTTCACCACGTCATGCCCCAGCACTTCCGCGCGCCCGCCGGAGGGCGCGAGAAAGGTGGCCAGGATGCGCAACGTCGTGGTCTTGCCCGCGCCGTTCGAGCCGATAAACCCAAACAGGTCGCCCCGGTTGACCGTCAAGTCCAGCGAGCTCAGCGCCGTCATCGCCCCGTAAGTGCGCGTGAGGCCGTAAGTTTGGACGGCGGGGACGCCGGGAGCCGGAGGTGTGCCGTTGGTGGACATAAGCGAATTAGACAGGTGGCCAAAGGATTGTCATCGGGCGCGGGGCTTGGCGGTGTCCCCTGTGGTGGAAGTGACTGGCACGGCCAGCCGGATCAGCGTGTTTTGGCTGTTCCGCACCGCTTTGAAGCGCGCCGCGCCCGATGTAAGTGACTCGCCCGGGTACCACGCCAGCAGCACCGCGTCGCCGCGCTCCACCAGCCCGTCGAGGGAGAAGCCCAGCGGTGCGGAGAATGTGCCCTGGTTGAAACCCTGGCCGTTGTTGCCATATTGGCCGATAAACGAGGCCGCCATGGCGGTGTTCGGCGCGTCCTCCAAATGCCCGCTTTCCCGGCCGAATGCTTGCCGGCGGTTGTTCACCGCGTTTTGAAACCCGTTGGCATTGTTGAAAACGTAATTGCTCAATTGGTCCCCGTTCTCCAGCGTGGCCGAGGTGGTCTTGCCCGCCGGGACCTTGTTTAACGTGAACATCATGCCATTCACGGCAATGTGGACGTTCTCCAAGTCGTGGCTCAAATGATTCTGGATCACCGCGAAGTAGCGGCCTTGGTCCTGCGTCACCGTGGCGGTGACCGGCTGGTCTGCCGGCTGCATCCAATCGTGGATGAACAGCTGGCTCGTCCAGACGGGCACCTGAACCTCCGCCTCAAAGCCGTTGCCGCGCTGCTGCACGCGCGCCTTGCTCGACTCCTGCCCGCCGAAGTTGCCTTGATGCTCGCCGCGCAGCGTGGCGTAGCCTTGATTGGTGTTGACCAGCTTGTATTGCGCGTTCACCGGCGAGTACATCGAGCCAAATGTGCGCCCTCGCAATTCGGCCCGCTCGCCGCGCGGCAGAACGTCCACAATGTGCAACTCGTTCCACTCTGTCTCACCCGCCCGCAATTTGGAGGCGATGAAATAAATCAACAGCGAAAAGATGGCCACATAAGCCGGGAACGTGATCCAAGTGAGCATCTGCTTGTTGATTTTCTTGAGCCAGTACTGGTCGAACGGCCCGATGACGACCAGATAGACCACCAGCAACAAGAGCAACCACTCGACCGGCAGTTTGCGCACCTGCCGGCTGTCAATGAGCGCGCCTATCACGCTGTCCACGCTGCCGCTGCTGTAGGCGTTGAAGTCCCCCGGCCCGAACCACGCTTTCGGCAAGTTGAGCAGTTTCACCCAGAACCAGCCGCGGTTTTTCCACGCGCGGAACGGCTCGCGCTCGGGGCTGAACGCCAGCACGGTCACTTGGCCCCGCCCGCGCGGCGCTGTCACCGCCAGCGGCGCGCCTTGCAGGGAGATCACCACCCTGCCCTCGCGCGGTGTGCCGGAGATGGTGGCCAGCTCGGCGGCGTCAAACGCGTCATCCCCCTGCAACGAAAGAAGTGGATCAGCCGCCTGCGCGGGATCCACCGGCGCGTTGCGGCCGTTTATGCCATAACGCTGGCCATTCGGGAGTTTTGGCAGGTTCCGGTTATTCTTGAGCCGGGTGACGGGAGGCGTGATTTCCTCCCCTAAAGACGACGCGGTCCCGGTCGTTGAATTAAGCCAGGCCTGCAACTCGCCTTTGATCGGCCGGGTGACCACGTTGGTCACATCCATTGGCAATAATTGGCGCAACCACGGTGTGGCGTTCACGTCGCCCGGTTGCTCGACCGCCACCACCAAATGCCCGCCGTCGTACAACCACCCCAGCAACGCGGCGATCTGTGGCGTTTTCAATTCCAGCGCCTTCTCGGAATTGATGTAAATGGAGTTCAACCCCTCGAGCGCCAGCGGGCTGTCCGGGAACACCTCCAGCTGCATGCGCGCCACGCGCGGCTGGAACTCGGGCTGGGATTTCTTTGTGTCCGGAAAACTAGGCAAGCCGCCGAACGACCGCGAGACCGCGCCCATCATGTGGCTGGACCACGACATGTCCTTCGGGCGCATGCCCAACTTTTCCGCGATCACCCGGCCCCGCGCGTCGAGCAGGCGGGCATCCCAAACGGAGTAACGGGTCGAGGCGAAGGCCGGGATGACAAAGCGCTTGCGGGTGTTCGTCGGCAGTTCGATGGCCAACGTGCGCGTCTGTCCCGCGCCCAACTGGCCGGAGGAAAGCTCAAAAACCGCCTGAAAAGATGGCCCGTCGTTCTGCACCTCGCACGCCACCGGAAACCAATTCCCCTCGCGCACATTGTCATCGTAACCGAGAAAGACGTCGAATTGCAGCGCGGCCCGCGCCTCGGTGGCCAAACCGAGGCAAAGCAACAGCAGCAGCCATGCGCTTCTTACCCGGCGATGGACGACGCCAGAGAGAAGACGGAACGCCGCCAAATCATGGCGATGAGAGGAAACAACTGGCCCCATAGTTTGGTTGAGTGCGTGCGGATATGCCTATAGTCGCTGGCTGTTCGTGAAGCAATCCCAATCCTGCGGAAAACCTGCTCCCCAACTCGCGTTTCTTTCTATCTTCAACGGTTGGGCGAATGGCATCATGTTCAACCAGATAGACCAGCGGTTCTCCCAACCGTCACGATCCAATTCCCAAAAAATGGACCGCTTGAGCGACAAGCCGTTCAATTCAAATGACACCGCGCCACCGCGTTTCGTATCCCCTCAACGGGAAACAAGCCGCCCCGTCAGATGCTTGAGCACGAACTCCACATCCTCGTCCCGCACTGGCTGCTCGTACGGCGCTGAAACCGGCGGCAACCATTCTGGGAAACCATGTTCCCCGCCTCTGGCAAGCAGGTCTAGTCGCTCCGAGGCTTCAACAACGATTCCGGCGTCCACGGCAGGAATCATTACGGACAAGCCGTGCTGGCCATGAACCCAGCCAGACGGCATTCCGGCGAGGCCAAGTTGCGGGTAAAACCGGCACCAAAGGAGCCGCACAAGGGCGCGATGGATCACCTCCGCTTGCGCCCCAAAGGGCCCGGCCGCGGACCAGCTCGCCTCGACCTTTTCATGGACTGCGAGTTCCAATCTGCCGGCCTCCACCCGCCATGCCACGAAGCGGCTGGGCCCTTGCCAAACCCCGGCGCGATTGAAGCGCGGCTTGAGCGAGCGCAGTAACTCCGACTCCCGGCGCAGCGCCGCCTGCTCGTCCGCGCACGGCTCCAGCGTGATCTGATCCACCAACCGGAGCAGGCGCAACGTTCGTCGCGCCATGCGCTCGGGATTGGCCACGCGATAACTGCCCAGGCGGTGCCGCAAGCTCTTGGCCTTGCCAACGTAGAGCACGTCCCCCGCCGCGGAGTGCATCAAATAAACGCCGGGTGTCTCGGGCAACCGGCGAAAAAACTCGCGTCCCAGCCGCTCGACAAGCGGTTGCGGATCGGGAAAAAGACGCTGTTGTATCGGCGGCACGCGTTGCCGTGTGGAATATCACGCCAACGGGGCGATGGAAAGAGCGCGCGCGGCTTTTTGGTAGCCCCCACGGCCCGGACTTGTCGGCCCCCATTGACCGCGTATGCTCGTCCCATGAGATGGAACTGCAAGACTGGCGCGCTGGTTGTCTGCCTTGGACTGTTTTTGTTTCAACCAACGGGCGCCGCTCAATCCAATCTTCAACCGCCGCGGGAGAGCGCCATGGATCGTTTTCTACGCTATGTCAAAATCGACACGCAATCCGCCGAGGATAAGGAGAAGGTGCCAAGCACGGAAAAACAATGGAACCTCGCCCGGCTTCTCGAAAAGGAATTGAGGGGCTTGGGCGCGGACCGGGTTCGGGTCAGCGAGTTCTGCATCGTGTATGCCACCCTTCCT
>CAZMLP010000421.1:0-2230 GCA_964566745.1 uncultured Verrucomicrobiota bacterium
TGAACCGGTGGCGGATACGCAACTGCGGGCGACCGTGCCCGCCGGAGTCACAACCGGTCCGGTGGTGGTCTCCGCCGGTTCACTGACCAATACCAACAAAGTAGTGTTCTTCGCCCCGCCGCGTATCACAAGTTTCAGCCCTACCAATATCACGGCGGGCGGGACCGTGACGCTCACCGGCACGAACTTCACCGGCTCCCGCCTAATCATCGGCGGAGTGGACGCCACGTTCACTAACAGCACGGCCACTGAAATCAAAGCCACCGTTCCGACCAACGCCGTGTCAGCGATCATTCAAGTGGTTAATCCCGCCGGCACTTTTTCGACCGCGAACCCCCTGTATATCCTGCCGGTAATCGATTCATTTTCGCCCGTTATTGGCCCGACGAACCAAGTGGTGACCATCTATGGGTCCGGCTTTGATGGGGTTACCAATGTGGTCGTCGGCGGCCAGCCGGCGACGTTCACCCTCCAGACCGTCAACCGGATCTCCGCGACGGTCTCTCCGAAGGCGACCAATGGCCCCGTAATTGTTCGATCCTTCACCGGCACGGCCACGAGTGGCGATGTGTTCCAAGTAATCGGTTCGACGGTGGTGAATCTGTCCATGACCGGTCCCAAAACACCGGTGGACAGTGGCAGTAACGCGGTTTACACGCTCACCCTGACCAACGCGGGGCCGGGGCTGGCTTCCGGAGCCGTGGTGGTGGACACCTTGCCACCCAGCTTCACACTGGTTTCCACCTCGGCGAGCCGCGGGACGGTGACCGTCACCACCAACCAGGTGAAGTGGGAGGTGGGTCTGGTCACCAATCAAACCTTAGCCACCCTGGCGATCACGGCCAAGCCGGGCAAGTCCGGCGTGTTTACCAACTCGGCCGTGGCAACTTTTGACACCGCATTGGTGGCCGGCGTCCACACGGCGGGCGCGCTAACCTTGGTGTCCAGCCCGGCGGAACGGACGTTGAGAGTGGTATATTTGGAAAGCCAAGGCACCTTGGTCATCTCCTGGCCCGCCACTGCGGCGGCGTACTATTTGCAGACCACGGACAACCTGACTCCGCCTGTTCTCTGGCAGTCGGCGACCCAGACCCCGCGGAACGTGGGCGGGTTTTATCAAGTGCTGGTGCCCGTCACCGGCCCGATGCAATTCTTCCGGTTGCAATTGGCCCAGTAGGAGTCCGGACAATCGTCGCGATCGCGCGAGTGCCAGACTACGCGGCCGCTGGAATCGGGGCGGGCGCGGACTCCGGGAGAGGGGCGGCGGGCTTGGCCTTGGCAGGACGAGAGGTTGCCGGTCGCGACGGCTTTTTGGAGGCGGGAGGGGGCGTCTTGACCACTTTGCGCGCCTTCTTTTCCAGCTTGGCCAATTGCTTGGCCGTCTTGCCCAAGGCCACCCGTGTCTCGGCAACGGCGCTTTTCGCGCCCCTGGCCTTTTTCCGCGCCGCCCGCAGGGTTTTCTTGGCGTGCTTGTAGGCCGATTTCGCTTGTTGCAATTGGGAGACCGCGCTCTTGTGCTTTTGAGCGGCGCCACGATGGGCCTGCCCGGCGGCATGGCTTTCGGCCCGGGCAAGTTCCAGCGCTTTGGCCAGTTTTTGGGCGTTCATAAAAATGGATGGTCTGCCCGGCTCGCCAAGCGGCCCCGTGAAGACAACCCGGAGCGAAAACATGGCGACCGGAATAGTTTGCCGAGTGTAGAAATCATTTCACCGCCTGCAAGCGAGGGATGAAAATTCCACCAAATTTAACATTCCCGTAACTTATTCGTAACTTAATCCCTCTTTTCTTAAAGGGTTTTGCCTTGAGCGTCAGCGCCCGATGCCTTTTGCCCCAGCCAGGCGTAATTGCGCTCCTGGCGTGTTCCGTCCGGTCCTCGTTCCAATGCCCGTCCCGGATTGGAATTGCGACCCGGTGAAAAATGAACGATACAAGGAGCGAAGCCTATGCCAACCGAGCAATTCCAAGCCAGCCGCTGGACCCGCGGCAACTTCCTCTTCCCCACCGTCATTGAGGTGAGTGACCGCGCGGTGCTCCGCCGCAAACGCTCGTGGTTTAGCACCGAAGAGATGAGCATCAGCATTCGCAAGGTGGCGTCGGTCCACATCAAGACCGGCATGGTCTGGTCTGAAATCGTCATCGAGTCCTCCGGCGGCAGCGATCCGCTCACGAGCCACGGCCACACCAAAGGCGACGCGCGCCGGATCAAGGAAATGATTGAGGACGCCCAATC
>CAZMLP010000422.1:0-5374 GCA_964566745.1 uncultured Verrucomicrobiota bacterium
AGGTCATCCGCGCCTTCGTTGACGGCGGGCCCGCGCGATCAATTTCGGTCGGCCTCCCGGGTGGCCTGAATTATCTTTTCGACGCGCAGGATTGCTACGTCCGCTTCGGCTGGTTCGGCATGTTCCTCGATGTCGGCCCGAATGTCGGCCGCAACGAGAATGATCGCGGTGGTGGCTGGTGCAAAATTCTCGGCAACAAATTCGAACTGGGCGATTCCGGGTTTCCGATCAGCATCGGCAAGCCTGACGTGAAACAAGTGGTGAAATTTGGCGGTTACCGGCGGCATGGAAAAGACTTGCCGCAATTTTATTTCACCATCGACGGAAACAAGGTCACGCAAACGGTCCGCCCCGCCGCCCAGGGCCTGGGGTTCCAGTATGACTTCGAGTTCGAGCGCGATCCTGGCGTGCTTTATTACTACGTCTCGCCGTTTGGCCTCGACCTCTCGTCCTCCGCCGGCAAGTGGGAGTCGGGTCGGTTGACTGTGCCCGCAGGCCAATCCAAAAAATTCTCCGTCACCATTGCCCGGAAGCCGTGAAGTCCTGCCGCCTCCACCTTTTTTCAATCTGCTCCATGAAAACCGCGTTCCTTTCCCTGGTGACCGGACTCGTTGTGGCCGCGACGGCGACTGCCGCCACCCCGCCGCGCGACCTGCCGGACGGCTACACGCTCGAGACCATCGAGATCCCCTCCCACATCACGCTGGGCGTGGGCGGTCTCTGCTTCGCGCCAAGCGGCGAGCTTTACATCTCCACCCGTGAGGGCGAGGTGTGGAAATATCGCGACGGCAACTGGTCGCTCTTCGCCGACGGGCTGCACGAGGCGCTTGGCCTCTACATTGATCCCAAGACCAGCGAGGTCTGGGTGATGCAACGGCCGGAATTGACCAAACTCGTGGACACCGACGGTGACGGGAAGGCGGATGTCTATCAGACGGTCAATGGTGATTGGGGCCTCTCGGATAACTATCACGAATACGCGTTCGGCCCCGTGCGGGACGCGCATGGCAATTTCTACGGCACCCTGAACACGACACTAAGCTGGCGCGGCTGGGCCGGCAGCGACCGCTGGGACGTGGGCCGCGTGCATGACAGCAAGATGGGCCGCGACGTGAAATATCGCGGCTGGTGTTTTCAAATCACGCCGGACGGCAAATTCGTTCCGTTCGCGTCGGGCATGCGCTCGCCGGCGGGGATCACCATCAACAAGGCCGGAGAGCTTTTTTACACGGACAACCAGGGCGATTGGAACTGCACCTCCTCGTTGCACAACATCGTGAAGGGCCGATTTTACGGGCACCCCTCGTCCTTGATGGATGACCCGGCGTTCGCGGGGCGTAACCTGAACCGCATCACCGTGGAGGAATACGACAAGCTACGGCACCGTCCGGCGGTTTATTTCCCGCACGGCGAACTGGCCAGTTCACCCGGCGAGCCCACCTTCAACGAGACCAGCGGCAAGTTTGGGCCGTTCGAGGACGAGGTGTTCGTTGGCGACCAAACCAAATCGAACCTCATGCGCGCGTGGCTGGAGCGCGTCGGTGGCGAGTATCAAGGCGTGATCTTTGACTTTGCCGACCCGCTGCAATGCGGAGTCATCCGCAACCGCTTTGCGCCGGATGGCAGCCTTTGGATCGGCGAGACCGGGCGCGGCTGGCGCTCTGTGGGTGACAAGGTTTTTGGCCTGCAACGCATCAAGTGGGACGGCAAAACCATGCCGATGGAAATGCATTCCGTGAGCCTCACGAAGACCGGGTTCCACATCAAATTCACCAGGGCTGTCGATCCCGCCACTGCCGCGAGGCCCGAGAACTACGCGATCAAGCACTGGGGTTACATCTATCAAGGCGAGTATGGCTCGCCCAAAGTCGGCTTGACCGAGCTGAACCCGTCCTCCGTGAAACTTTCGGCCGACGGCAAAGAAGCGGAGTTGCAACTGCCGCTGGTGAAGGAGCGTGTTTATCAATTCACGCTCAACAACATCACTGGCGCGGACGGCGCGCGCATCACCAATCCCAGCGGCTACTACACGCTGAATCGGTTGCGGGAATAATCGCTTATCGGTCGGTTTGGCGTTAATGAAGAATCCTTGTTAATCCTTTTCGAGCGGCGATATTAGCAACTGTATGAGCGTGCCCGCTGAAAAAGTCGCTGAATTGCTGGCTTTGCCGATTGCGGACCGGGCTTATCTTGCCCGCCAGCTAATCGCGAGCCTGGATGACACTGAGGATGCCAATGTTGAAAAGGAATGGCTTGAAGAAATCGAACGCCGTTCTCACGAAATCGACGAAGGCAAAGTGATCTGCACATCGGCCGAGGAATCCATCCGCCAAATTCGCGCCAAACTCAATGCGCGTTGTTCAACATCCTAAAGCCACCAGCGAGCTGGAGTCTTCTGCGGTTTGGTATGAGGAGCGACAGGTCGGGCTCGGTAATGACTTTTTGGAGGAGTACGCGATCGCTCTGCAACGAGTGGCCATGAACCCCGACTTTGGAACCCGGGTTCTTGGCCAGCATCGAAAGCTTAATTTTCAACGCTTTCCCTATGCCGTTGTTTATCGTCAAACAGAAGAGACGATTTATGTGGTGGCCGTAATGCATTTGCACAGGCGTCCCTTTTATTGGCGGAATCGATGAGATGATGGCGGTTGTTTGAGGGCGGAATTGCATCACCGGCTAAACACCTCGATATCCTGCCGGTTCTCCTCGCTCGGTTTGATGGTGACCACGTGGTCGGCGGTGTCATTCGGATGTTGGTGACGGTATGTTACCACATCATTTTGTGTCGGCGTGAAATCCTTTTTCCGCGCGGATTCGACCCATTCCTTCATGTCCGCCTCGTTGAGAGTTTGGCCGCTTTGCAATTTCGACTGAATCCTCAACACAACCGGATCGCGTGAATTGCTCTGCCAATGGCTGGCAAACTGCCGCACCTCCACACGGTAACGCCCGGGTGTCAGGCCTTGGCTCGCGGGCAGCACAAACTCGCCCGGCGTTTCGCCGCGATTGAAGACATACGCCGCGCGGGCGGGCGCGTTCGTGGAATCAAGCGGGGAGAAAATGACACAACCAATCGGCAGCGGCTTGCCGTCCAATCGCGCGATGCCTCGCACGCCAACGCGATGGTCGCGGGCGAGAAAACCATTCGCCCGCAGCCAGGCGAACATCTGGTTGGGCCACTCGCCCAGCACAGGGTCACCCGGCGCAAAACCCACCCCGTGCGGGCCGTGCGCGAAGAAGTGCGCCTCCACCGGCACGCGCACCTGCCGCAAACGGAGATAAAGGTCGGCCATTCCACGCGCCGCGCCATCCTCGGAGGTGCAATATAGAAACGTGGGCGGCGCCGAGGCGATTTCCAGTTCGGTGGGGGAATAGATGTGGTTTGCCTCGGCCGGGTCCAAGCCGACACGCGCGGGATTGGCATTGGCGTTCGGTCCCGGCATTTGTCCGACATCCGAGTAGGCCAGCACAAAAAAATCCGGCCGGCTCGGCCACGCCTCGGGCTGCTCGCTCGGGCCCGGTTTTCCGGCCTCCCATTTCATGGCGATATTTCCCGCGAGATGCGCCCCGGCGGAAAAGCCGATGATGCCGATGTGGTCGCGTTGAAGATGATACTCCGCGGCCCGCGTTCGAACGACCTGGACGGCGCGTCGCGCGTCCATTTGCGCCTCCTTCACCGTGTACAGCGGCACGATGCGATATCGTAAAATGAAAGCAGCAATGCCGTGGTCGTTCAGCCAGCGCGCCACTTGCACGCCCTCGTGATCCGTGCAGCGGATCATGTAACCGCCGCCGGGACAGACAATCATCCCCGCGCCCGTGGCTTTTTCCGGCGCGGGCAGATACGCCGTGATCGCGGGGCGATCCTCATCCTTGTCGCCCTTCGCGCCTGGCGCGCCCATCGGCCAAAGCTCCACGGACTGCGGCTCGGCGGCGCGTGCGAGAACCAAGAGGAAGGCGGCGGCCACCGAAAGCAGGGCACGGCACGAAACGATGGAGAAATCACGCTTCATAGGAATGGAGATCGCCGTGAGGATAACATTTCCTGCTCGCGTGGAAATATTAATTGGCGCCAGCCCCAACCGCCCTTGCCAATTTTTAACGCCGCCCCACCATTATTTGATTCGCCACGCCAAGCGCCATATTTCCAGCCGTCTCGTCGTCACCCACCTCGGAAAATGCTCGTGCCACCAGCCAGTTGATGCGCGCACTCCCGGGAAACTTCGCCGCCAGTTGGCGCAGTGCCGGCAAATCCCGCCGAAAGGGCGCTTGATCCATCCATGCCTCCGCCAAAGTCACAGCGCGACCCTCATCCAGCGGCGCCGCCTGAGCGGCCTGGCGTGCCGCCTCCAAATCCAGCCGCGGCGCGACCGGAGCCAGCACATCACGATTTCCCTCCACCGTCCGGATGACCTCCCCGACCAGGGGCAGCACCCGCTCGAACGCTCGCGTCTGCGAATAAGCGCGAGCCAGCAGGAGCTTTCCTTCCAGCGTTGCCGTTTTCTCGGGGATCAAACCAATCGCCATATCCGGGCGCCGCGCCTCCTGCAAGACCAGTCGCGCGACGCCGAGGTTGTCCATGTGGTTGGTGAGCCGCAAAAAGGCCTGGAGCGCCAGCGGCTCCAGTTTCTCTTGCAGCGCAAACGTGGCCAGTATGTTAAGGCCGCCGGCAGTGTCCGGCGTGAGATTCCACAGCAACGGCGCGGATCGCTCCAGCTTCCAGGCCAGTTCCAACGCGGCGCGCAGATCTTTCGCGTCCGCCGGAATTTCCTTGCGCAAAAGCTCCCCCGCGAGCGCGGGATTTTGCCCGGCCACGCGCTGCGCCAGCAGCAGCGGCAAGCGCGGTTGCAACGGGCAAAGCTCGAGCATTTCGCGCGTCTCGTCCCGGGCAAGACGGGGGTCACGGGAATAATCCAAGTCCAGCAAGAGCCGCTCGAGCCGCACCTCCCAATTGGCCGGATCCTGCGCCAGCGCGCGGGTCAGGCCCGCGCGGATTGGCTTCCATTGCTCCGGCTTGCGTGTGTTGTCGGCATCGAGCAACCGCGTTTGGGACCGGGCGAGGCCGATTCGCCGGTTGGAGGCCCACGGCCAGTAGCGCAAGGATTCCTCGATGCGCCGCGTGGCGTGGCGTGGCGCGGACCGCATTTGGGCGATGGCCATGCGCCAGGACCAAAATGCCGCCGCCTGGAATGTGGCCCCAGCAAGCAATGCCAGCGCCAGCGCGAGGTTCAGCGCGAGCCGCCGATATGTCATCGGCTCGGCCACCACCGAAAGCTTTCCCCGCCAAGTCGCGCCGGTGGCGAATCCGAGCAGCGCCGCGGCCAATGTGGCCGTCGCTGTAATTTGAAACACGAACTCGATCAGCGCGTGCGTG
>CAZMLP010000423.1:0-3733 GCA_964566745.1 uncultured Verrucomicrobiota bacterium
CAGGGTCCTTGCAGACGGCAATCCAGCGCCCAGCCCACGAAAGTAATTGTGAACAACCCATTGCCAGGTAGGGACCGGTCGCTGACCGGTCCGCGAACGTGCAAACAAGCGAATTTTGGAATCGCGGCGACTCTCGCACGCGGCGCGAACCCGGATATTTAACCTGCCCTCCCTCCGGAGGCCCGGTAACTTTAACGCATCAATTCACGTAATTTCGCAGGCTCGCTCGTGGGCGGCTGGCAGGCGGCGCCGGTGCACACGTAAGCGACGGCAGCGCCCTGCTTCGGCAACGTTTTGGCAAAGGCCTCGACCGGTCCCTGTTGCCCAAGCACAACTTTGGCTGGTTGATAGACACCATGCACGGCGTGTAGCAAAGCCTTCACCTCGGGCGCGGCCGGATCGCCAACAATCACTGCCCGGCGCGGTTCCTCCAATGAGTAGTCGAGGGCCTGCAGCATGAACGGCACAGCCTGCGGCAACTGCTGCATCCGCGCGGCGAACAATTTCAGGCTCTTTTGGGCGGCCTCCTTGAAATCCGCGCGGTCACAAATCGCCCCAAGCCTTAGCAGCGACAGCATCGCCACCGAGTTGCCGGACGGTTCGGCGCCGTCATAGTCCTCCTTCACGCGCAGGATCAAATCCTTGGATTCCGCGGCGCTCTGCCAGAAGCCGCCCTTCGCCGGATCGTAAAACTTGGCCATCATCGACTCGGCCAGGGCCACGGCAAACTCAAGATGCCGCGCTTCCAGCGTCGCCTCATAAAGGTCAATCACGCCGCCGAGCAAAAAGGCGTAGGCATCGAGCAACTGAACCGAATCGCGATGCCCGTCGCGCCAGCGATGATAGAGCGTCTTGCTGCCGCTGTCCCACAATTTGGCCTGGAGAAAGGCCAGGTTCTTCTCGGCGGCGGCCCGAATTTTTTCGTCGTTCAACACCACACTGGCCCGGGCCAGCGCGCCGAGCATCAGACCGTTCCAGGAGGACAGGATTTTGTCATCGAGATGCGGTCGAACGCGTTTGGCCCGGGTCGCAAACATCTTTTCCTTGGCGGAGGCGAGCAGAGGCTTGTCCGTTTCGGACAATTTCGAGTGAACGATGCTAAGCACGTTTTGGTTGGGCAACGGATTCGGATCGCTGTGATCAACGAAGTTCCCCCGCCCGGTGATGCCAAAATATTGCGTGGCAACCTTGAACTCGGCGGGCGTGAGCAGCGCCTCGAGTTCGGCGCGGGTCCAGCAATAGAATTTGCCTTCCTTGCCCTCGCTGTCGGCATCCTCGGCGGAATATAACCCGCCCTCTGGATGGGTCATGTCGCGCAACACGTAACGAATGATGTCACGCGCGATCTCGGCGTGGCTTGCGTCTCCACTGGCCAGATAGGCGTCAAGGTAAAGATTCACCAATTGCGCGTTGTCATAGAGCATTTTTTCAAAGTGCGGCACGAGCCACTCGGCATCGACCGAGTAACGCGCGAAGCCGCCCCCGAGCTGGTCATACATGCCACCCGCGGCCATTTTCTCGCAGGTGTGCAGGACCATCTTCACCGTCTCCTGGTCCTTGTGACGCGCTCCCTGGTGCAGCATGAAAATCGGCTGGCTGGGCCGGGGAAACTTGGGCGCGCCGCCAAAACCGCCATTGCGCGGATCGTATTCCTCCTTGAACTTCGCATTCGCGTCCGCGAGCACGCGCGCCGTCAGCGCCAAGTTTCCGTGCGCCTCCGTCTCAGTATAGTTCGCGAGTTTCTGGTGCAAGTCCTCCGCCGAGGCGACGAGATCCGCGCGCTGGGTTTTCCAAAGGTCGTTGATGCGGCGCAACAGTTGCAAAAAACCCGGCCGGCCATGCCGTCCCTCCGGCGGATAATAAGTGCCGCCGTAAAACGGTTTCAGATCCGGGGTGAGGAAAGTATTCATCGGCCAGCCGCCCTGCCCCGTCGTGGACTGGACGAACGTCATATAAATTTTGTCCACATCCGGACGCTCCTCGCGGTCCACTTTGATGCTGACGAAATGCTCCCTCAAGTAAGCGGCCACTTCCTCGTTTTCAAATGACTCGCGCTCCATCACATGGCACCAGTGGCAGGTCGAGTAACCAATGCTGAGAAATATCGGCTTGTTCTCGCGCCGCGCTTTTTCGAAAGCCTCGTCACCCCACGGATACCAGTCCACCGGGTTGTGCTGGTGCTGGAGCAAATACGGTGATTTTTCGCGAGCGAGCCGGTTCGTGTAAGAGTGGCCGGAGGAGGAAATAGTGGTGGACACGGTAGTCAAGGATTGGTCCGCGCGGGCGGCGGCTTGGCAGTCGCAAAGGCCGGCAGGAAGCATTCCCGCCACAAGAAACGTCAGCACCTTGCGATGTGAACCCGAAAACACGCGCGAACCTAAACCGCGTCGGCCAGCGCGCCAAGGTCAAACGCCACGTCTCCGGCCTTTCCAAGGCGAAAAAAATCGATTACTGCATCCATGACGCCAGCACAATCGTTCCCAGAACATGCGCGCCATGCCAACCGAACCCCCTCCCACGCCGCTCGACCGGCTTCAGGAATACACATTGATGGATGCCTTGCTCGACCGCCGTTCGCGTCGAGTCGCGTTGGGCATGAAGATTCCCGCCGGTCCCCTGGCCTACACCAGCCCGTTTCCGCCTGCTCCGCTCACGGAGGATGAGGAGGCCGCGCTGGCCTTCGCCGCCTGCGGCATCACCGGGCACGCCTTGGCGGACCTTTGTTACGCGCCCGGCCACGGTGGCAACATCATGGCCGGCCTGGTGGGGCGCACCATTGCCAGCGGGGATGGCCTTCAGACCGTTGCCTTGGTGGTCACGAATGACAAATCCACCTGCCTGCTCAAGCGCCCGAGGGATTTCGCCGCCGCCGAGATTCATGAATTGATCGAACTGGCCAGAAGGCGCGACTTCACCGGGATCTACCGTCTCACTCGCGTGAAGATTAAGGATGGCCGCTCCGCTCCGCCGAAGGAGCCGCTGTTCAATATCAGCGCCAATCGCTGGTCCGCTTACGCGCCGGGCACCACGTATTTCCTGCCCGTGAACGACCTCACGTTCATGTGCATCAACGGCCTGCTCGAGATTCTGAACGAGGAGACTGGTGTGTTCATCCTGGATGAGCGCGCGGGCTATCGACCGGCGGGCCTGGGCGCTTTCGCCAAAAGCAAGGGAGGTCATCTGCGCGACGATCCGCGCGAGGGACGGGTGCTCACCATGCGCATGCTGGAGCAGTTCGTCACCGAGTTCGTGACCGTTGAGCAAGGCATGATGCTGCAAAATCTCGGGCTCATGGCGCAGGCGCTGGGGCTGGGCGGTTTTCCCAACTTTGCCAACCACGAGTTCGCCTGGTTTGAGGCGCTGGGCTTTCGCATGGGGAAAATGCCTGTCAGCCAGTACCTTGGCGCGGGTCCGCTGGTGCGGTTCGGATTAAAGATGCTGGGCAAGGATGTCGATGTGCCGTTCCCGATGGGGTTGGAGCGTGATGGCCAAGTGCTGCTGAAACCGTTCTGCCCGCCGTATTACGCGAACATGGCCGAGGCCGTGCATGCGGTTCTCGAGGCAAAATGCGGTCCCAACGGGGCCATGCGAGCAAACGGGGACAACTCCGGCTGGCGCAACAGCAAGGGCGTTGCCGGGCAGATCACCGCCCCTTCGCAAGCCGCCATCAATGCCACCATTGCTTACTGCGAATACGCATGGAAACGTTATGGTCGCTTCCCGGTCCACCTCC
>CAZMLP010000424.1:0-4902 GCA_964566745.1 uncultured Verrucomicrobiota bacterium
CAGCCGCCGTCACTGCCGCGTTCATTCGTTGATGCTCCCCCAGCAGGGGGAGTTCCAGCGTGTCGAGGGGGGGACGGCTGGCGTCATCCGGACTCACCTCGACCAGCCGCGCGCCGTTTTGCCCGGCGATGGCTCGGATCACACCCAGGGCCTCGGGTTCCTCCGTTCCGGTAATGACCGGAATGCCTGGCTTGATGATGCCCGCCTTCTCTCGCGCAATGGCCGCCAAAGTGTTGCCCAGCCAATTCTGATGGTCGAACTGGATGTTGGTGATGACGCTGGCGAGCGGCGTCACGATATTGGTGGCGTCGAGGCGCCCGCCGAGCCCCGTTTCCCAGATGACGAGTTCGCAACGCCTGGCGGCGAAATGGCACAGGGCCAGAACCGTCACCGCCTCGAAAAAAGTCGGCTGCTCCCCGGGCGGGAATTCCCTCATCCATCCCTGCAACTCGCCCACGAGCCGGACGATTTCAGCCTCCGGGATAAATTGCCGGTTTACTTGGATGCGCTCGGTGAAGGAGACCAGGTGCGGCGAGGTGAACATTCCGGTTTTCAGGCCGGAAGAGCGATAGACCGATTCGAGCATGGCGCACGTTGAGCCCTTGCCGTTGGTGCCCGCCACATGGATAAAATGCAGGCGGTCCTGGGGGTTGCCCGCCAGCGCGGCCAACTTGCGGGCGGTGTCCAATCCCGGCCGGTAACCGAACAGGCTTAGGCCGTGCAAAAACTCAACTGCGCCTGGATACGTCACACTTCTAACTCTTAAACAAATATAATCCAATCTTACCGTTTATTCAACGCGCCCCGCGACGAGATGCCGCGACCTCCGGCCAGTTCGAGGCGCAAACGCTCCTTGCACTTGAAAACCGCGCCCCGCGACGACCCCGCGCGGCGCAAAAAAATCAAATCACTTCCGCGCGTGATACACGAACGCGGGCGGCAGGTTGGCCCAGACCACCGGAGAGGATTTCACCTGCTGGAACCGGTTGCGCAGTTGCTGGCGGAACGAGCTGCCGGCCGGCAGCCAGTGAAAGCCATAATACGCGTACGTGGCCATTTCGCCGCCGGGGCGCAGCGCCTGGTAAACCTGGTCCAGAATGTCGCTCTGCAAATCCTTCTCAAACGAGGTCCAGGGGAGGCTCGACACCACGCAATCGAACGGCTCCATCTTGTTGCGACGCATGTAGCCCGCGAGTTCCTCCACCCCGCCGCAAATCACCGCGACGCTTGGAAACCGGAGCCGGATCAATTCCGCGAACCGGGGATTGATCTCGATGGTGGTCAGCCGCGCGCGGGCGGGCATCTGGCGCACAAGCCATTCCGTGATGGCTCCGCTGCCCGGCCCCACCTCGAGCACCGAGCGGGCCTGGTTCAAATTCACGGCGGAAGTCAGCCGCCGGGCCAAAAACGGCGAGGAGGCGCAGACCGCCCCGGTGACGGACGGTGATTGCATGAACTCCCGTGCAAACCGCGGCAGGCCGCGTTTTGCTTTGTTGAATTGGGACCAAGTCTCGCCGCGGGCGGACATGAGGATGGGGAGGTAAAATCGCGGAAGCGGGTGAATCAGCCAATCTGCGACCAAGCCAGTAGAGACTGGCCCGCAACGGAAAACAAGGAGGGAGCCTCCGACACTGGCGCCAATCGCCATCCGGTTCCACCAGCCATCGTGAATGTATTGTCCATGGGATTCCCGGTTGGTGCGAAATTAGTCGTCGCTTTTTAACTCAGCTTTAACTGGAACACACAGTAGCCGCCTAAAGTTGCATTGCTCAAGTTAATTTCGGTCAAGGTTTCCATTGGAACCAACCCCGTCGAATTCCGCACGCCCTCTTGCTCATTTGTCCATCCGCCCCAGGCCAAGACCAATTGCCGGGCGTCCTCAATAAGTCCAGTCGCGAGGTTGATTGGCTTGATTCGCCTTGATCCGGCTTGATGACCTGTTTTTAACATTTTTCACAACCAATTGTGAGCCAATAACTTTAAGGGGAATCGTTGTCCCATGGTCCGGAGGCTGCATCACACGGGATCTCTGCGTTGACACCGGCCCGCAACGGGCCCTCGGTCGGCCTCCGATTGATTCTTGTGAGACATAATGACTCACCCAACAGGCTGCCACCGCCTGTCGTTTGGCTTGATTCGCCTTGATCGGGCGTGATTCTGCTGGATTGACGCGGTTTCGGAACTGCCACAAGCCGTGCGGAAACCATCGGAGGGCACGCGGTCGGCTGGTCGTGCCGCGTTTGGAGACCGGCCGGTCCATTTTCATCCTCCGTCATTGCCTTTTTACTATACAACGCAGGGCCCTTCCCGTCCATAGCGCTGAAGCGTTCATCCACGTTGGAATCTAAAAACCTTCGCAACCTTCGCGGGATGGTCATCGTCTGGTTTGTCGCATACATTGTTCACCATGCAACGGATCATTCAATCCAGATTCCAATCGCACCTGCCTGTCCTTGTCGTTTTGGCGGCAATGGTGGCCAGTTTAAATTCATCGGTCGCTTGGGCGCAAACCCGGTCAAAAAAAGAGGCCGCCCGTGGCCCCGTCGAAATCCGCATCGAGACGACTTTGCCCACCGCCAGCACGAACCGGGCGGGGTTCGCGCTGGATGGCCAGCGGGAAACGTTTTTCCGCTCCCGGCGCGGCCCGGATGAGAAAGACCATTTCACCGTTTATTTCTCCCGGCCGGTGGTTTTTCGTCATGTCGAGATTCAAACCGGCTCTGAGGACGGGGAGAACCGGCTTGCGGAGGGCGCGTTGGAAATTTCAGCCGACGGCAAGGAGTTCAAGCCGGTCGCCAGTTTTCAGGAGGGCACAGCGCGCGCGGATTTGAACAATACAATCGTGAAGGCCCTGCGCCTCCGCCCTGCGAAGAAGGACCGCACCCGGCTCGAAGTGCGGGAAATTGTTCTCGATCCGCCGCCACGGGTGAGCAGCATCACCCAAGGACTTTGCATCACGGTGGACACCTCGACCACGCCTGAGTTGGAGGCATGGGGCAAGCAATCCCTCGCACTTTGCCAGGAATGGTATCCGCGCCTGGTCGCGTTACTGCCGAGCGATGGTTTTGAGCCTTACCTCAGCACACGCCTGATCTTCTCCAATGAAATGCGCGGAGTCGCGGCCACGAGCGGTTGCGACATACGGATTGCCGGCAAATATGTGAGCGGCCACACCAACGACTTCGGCATGGTTATTCACGAACTGACCCACGTGGTGCAGGCCTACAACGAGACGAAGCCCGGTTACGAGCGGCCCGGCTGGCTGGTCGAGGGAATCGCGGACAATATCCGCCTCTTCCACTATGAGCCGGAGGCCCGCCGTCCGCGCATCAATCCTGACAAGGCAAGCTACAAGGACGCGTACAAAACCACGGCCATTTTCCTCGACTGGGCGCAGACCAAATATGACAAGGGTCTGGTGGTGAAGCTCAATGCCGCCTTGCGCCAGGGCATTTACAGGGACGCGCTGTTCCAGCAATACACCGGCAAGACCGTTGATGAGCTTTGGCAAGAATTCGCCGATGGCCTGCGCAAGCAGGGATGAGGTCGGATGGTTGACCGGCGCCAACCCCTCCCTTTCCAAGCTTGGGGACGGAGGAGAAGGTCATTTGCAAAAAAATAACCGTTTGCAAACCGTCCCGTCTGTGTTAGGAAAGTCGTTCCCCGGAGGGGTTTTTCTCCGGCGAATCCGAGAATTTTAAGCAATTTTAGTTATGGCACAGCATCGCAGTCTCCGCGCCTCCAGCACCATGGGCGCAAAGCGGAACGTCATGAAGCGCTTCGAGCGCGTCGAATTGTTGAAGAAGCGCGGGCAGTGGAAAGAAGGTGACCGCGTCACCGGTCTGCGCAAGACCAAGCCCGAGGCTTGATCCCGCCCGGCGCGCATTGCCGCCGGAGTGGTCTTTTTCCCCTAATTTTCCGGTGTTGATCCGGCTCCAAAAGATATTGGCGGAGGCGGGTGTGGCTTCGCGCCGCGCCAGCGAGGCCATTATTTTGGAGGGCCGCGTCACGGTGAACGGCGAAGTGGTAAAAGAATTGGGCGTGAAAGTGGAGCCAGGGCGCGACCGGGTTTCGGTGGACGGTCTGCCGTTGAAGGCCAAGCGCAAACTCCACATCGCCCTTAACAAGCCCCCGGGTTACATCTGCACCAAGAGTGATCCGCTGAACCGCCGAACCGTGGGGGAATTGCTGCCGCGCGAATGGACCAACCTCTATCCGGTGGGCCGGCTGGATTACGAGAGCGAGGGGCTGATTTTTTTGTCGAATGACGGCGATTTTTGCCTGCATTTGACGCACCCGCGCTATGGTGTCACCAAAACTTATCTGGCAACCGTCGAGGGCAAGGTCACTCCGTCCGCGTTGGCTCCCCTGACGACGGGTGTTGTTCACGAAGGAGACACCCTTAAAGCCCAGCGGGCGCGAATCTTGTCAGCGACGAACAGCGAGAGTGTCGTGGAAATCATTCTTGCCGAGGGAAAAAATCGCGAGGTGCGGCGGATGCTGGAAGTCATTGGTTTTGTGGTGACCCGCCTGCAACGGGTGCAGATCGGCCGGATCAAGCTGGGCGATTTGCCCTTGGGCAAATGGCGGGCGTTGACAGAACCGGAGATTAAATCTCTACTGTCCAAATTATGAAGAAGTTACCCGTGCTGGCCGCCGTAGCGCTCGCTTTGGCGGGCTGGGCCACCACCGTTAATGGAGCGGACGTTGCCACGGTCAAAGAAGACCGCGTCAACGTGCGCGGCAAGGCCGCGCTCAGCGGGGAGGTTGTCACCCAATTGCGCAAAGATGAGAAAACGGTGATCCTGGAGGAGATCACGATTGAGAAACCGAAGGCCGACGAGCCGGCGCGTTGGGCAAAAATTCTCCTTCCGACCAACACCCCGGTCTGGGTGAACGCGA
>CAZMLP010000425.1:0-5053 GCA_964566745.1 uncultured Verrucomicrobiota bacterium
GAGGCGAGATAGAAAATCGATTCCAGTTCCAAATTCACCTCCTCGCGAACCTCGCGCCGGAGCGCTTCCTCCGCCGTCTCGCCGAAATCCACAAAGCCGCCCGGCGCGGCGAGCTTGCCGCGCGCAGGATCCTTGGCGCGACGAATAAACAAAATCTCGTCCTGCTCGTTGCGAATCAGGGCAGCGACAGCCACGGCGGGATTGAAATAATAGACCAGCCCGCAGGCGGAACAGGCGATTTGATTGCCGCCCGGGGTCGGCGACACTTCGGCCGCGCAGCGCGGGCAGTGGCGAAAGAGTTCGATGGGCGCGCTCATGACAATGGCATCACGCGGCCAGGATAGCCGCTCCAGCCCGGTTCCCCAAAGGGGAATGTGCTTGCGCTTGCACCGCTTGAGCAACCCCGCTTTACTCCCCGTCGTTTGAAAAAGAACTCGCGTCTGGAAATCCCGCGCAAGGCGATCTATCGCCTGTCGGTCTATCTTCGCTGCCTCCTGCGGCTGAAGAACAACGGTATTCGCACGGTTTCCAGCGAGGCGCTGGCGAAGGCCGCCGGTGTGAAATCCACCCAGCTCCGCAAGGACCTGACCTACTTCGGCCAGTTCGGCACGCGCGGGCTTGGTTATGACGTCGAGCAGTTAATGCAGATGATCAGTGACGTCCTCGGCACCAAGCGGCTGCAACCGGTGATTCTGGTCGGGGTCGGCAATCTCGGCCAGGCGCTGCTAACCTATCGCGGGTTCGAGCCAGAGGGCTTCGAGATCATCGCCGCGTTCGATCTGGACGTGGAGCGTCGCCGTGACAAGAAGACCGCGCAGCCAATTCACGGCATGGACAGGCTCGCGGAATTTGTCCGCGAGCGCGGTGTCAAAATGGCAATCCTGACCGTCCCCGCCGCGGTGGCTCAAGAGGTCGCGAACACTCTGGTAGATTGCGGCATCGCCGGAATTTTGAACTTCGCCCCCATTGTGCTCTCCGTCCCCGAGGAAGTGATGGTCAACAACGTCAACTTGGCCATCGAGTTGGAAAACCTCAGCTACTTCATTCAAGGCTGAACGATCGTCGGCCGTCACTTCTCTTTCGTCCACGCCGCGACAAACATCCCATTGCCCGAGGTCTCCTGCGGCCAGAGCCATAGTTGCGGCTTTGGCAGTTCTGCCGGCCGCCACGGATTGATCAGTGGCAACTCCGCCAAGCTGGGAACATGGGCGGAGACCGCTTCCGCCACAGCGGAGGTTTCGCTCCGAGTGAGTGTGCAAACGGAATAAACCAGTCGCCCGCCGGGTTTTAATGCTGTGGCTGCGCGGCTCAACAATTGCGCCTGGGTTTGCGCCAATTCCGCGACGTCTTGCGAAGTGGTTGTCCAACGCGCGTGCGGATTGCGCTGCCACGTTCCCAAGCCGCTGCACGGCGCGTCGATCAGAATCCCGTCAAACTTGGTTTTCATCGGCAACTTTTCGCCGCCATCCCACAGCACGGCCCGGTAATTGAAACACCGCGCGCGAGCGGCACGGCGTTTAAGCTTCCGCAATCGCCATTCGGCACGATCACTGGCCCAAATCAACCCTTGATTGTTCATCAGATCGGACAAGTGCAGCAGCTTGCCCCCTTCGCCGGCGCAAATGTCCCACCAGGTTTCGCCCGCCTTCGGCGCGCACAACCAGCCTACCGCTTGCGACGCGATGTCCTGGATCTCAAACTCCCCCGCGTGAAAAAGCGGCGAATGGAATAAATCCTCCTGTCCTTCGTAGATCAGCGCGTCGGCCAAGCCGGTCAACTTCGCGCCTCGCAGTTTTCGCGCGAGTTCGGCGCCCTTCCCGTGACGGGCTCGCAGCCAGAGCCTTGGCTCCGCCTGCATCGCGCGCGCCCAGTCGGTGGTCACGTCCATTTCCGTCTTTACCCAATTCGGCACTGCTCGCGACCGCAACTCCCCGTCATTGAAATCCTGGGGTCTGGCGGCAAAGGCGTCGGCGAGCGCAAGCGCCTGCTCAACACGCGCGCGCGTCGCCAATCCCGCATCCAGCCAGCCGAACCAACGGTAATGGGAGAACACCGCCCGGGCGACCTCGGCATATTCGCCGGAGGCCAAGCCTTGCGTCGCGCGCAATGTTTCGCGCAATATCGAATCCGCCTGTTGCTCGCGGCTGGCTTTGGCAATCACCGTGGCGGCGGTCTCCAGAACCAGGTCGGTCCCGAACAGCGCCGAATCGGCTGGTCTTCGCCAAGGGCGGGGAGTTGGACGGGATTTGGGAGGCGGCCCATTTTTCTGTTTAAAATTCACTGCCGCCATCTTTCACACTCAACGGAGTCCGTTCAATCGCAATGCGTCGCGTAACAAATCCTTTGTCGCCCTGTCGAAACACTGGCACAAGAAACCCGAATAGCGCCTTGAAGAATCCGGCATGACTTTGTTACCCGTCGTTGTCCGCGAGTTGATCGCCGCCGGCCGGCGCAAAGAAACGTATTACCAGCGCCTCATGGCGCCGCTGGTCGCCTTGCTGGTGCTGCTCTGGATTTTTCTTCTAAGCGCGGCCCAGGTCGGCTTCACGCAGCAAGGCCAATTTTTGTTTCAAATCCTCTCCGGCATCTCCTTCGCCTATTGCCTGCTGGCGGGGGCGGCCACCACGGCGGATTGTTTGAGCAGCGAGAAGCGGGAGGGAACCCTGGGGCTGCTGTTTCTCACCCCGCTGCGCGGCCATGACGTGGTGCTGGGCAAATTCACCGCGCGTTCGCTCGCATCCTGTTATTCGCAAATCAGCATCATCCCGTTTCTGTCCATTGCGTTGTTGCTGGGCGGCATCACCCAGTCCGAAGTCGGCCTCATGATTCTCGTGCTGGCCAACACCCTCTTTCTCTCGCTGTCAGCGGGAGTGCTGGTCTCGTGCATCAGTCGTCATCCCCGGCACGCCATGTTCGCGACTGGTTTCTTGATGCTGGGGATCGCATTCGGCCCGTATTTGGTGGCCGAGTGGCACACCTACGGCATGAATTCCAACGTCTTCGACGGTCTGGACTCGCGGTTTCTGGTGCCAAGCCCGTTCTTCACGTTCAATTTTGTCGAGAATCCTTGGGGGAAAAAATTTTCCGCGGGCGACTTTTATCCGTCGCTCGCTTTCGATCATTTGCTCGGCTGGCTGTTCCTGGTCCTGGCCAGCGTTTGGCTGCCGCATATCTCCAAGGATCGTCCCAAGAGCCGGTTGGGTCTCGCGTGGGAAAAATTTCAAAACGTCTGGGCTTACGGCGCCCGGGCAAGCCGCGAGGTGCGACGGCGACGCCTTCTGGACTCCAGCCCCCTGCACTGGCTGGCGGGGCGTCACTCCCGGCGGCGCGTTTACCCCTGGCTCTTTTTGCTCGGGCTGGGGGCGGTGTGGGGGTGGATTTATCGTTACTACGAGGATCTCGCGCTGGATTGGCCCACCACCGTCGGCTTTTGCTTCATTGTGCAGGCCGCCTTCAAGATTTGGTACGGCTCGGAGGTCTGCCAACGACTGGGCGAGGACCGGCGGTCGGGGGCCATCGAGTTGCTCTTGAGCACTCCGCTCAAGGTGGTGGATTTCGCGCGCGGCCAGGCGCAAGCGTTGCGCTCGGTCTTTCTTTGGCCGCTCCTCTGCCTTATATTGATTGAAATCATTCTCATTCGCATTGGTTCGCAGCGTTTCACCCACAACTATGATGCCGGGGAAATCTGGCGCCTGATGATTCTCAGCAATGTGGTGTTGGTGGCGGACTTGATGACTCTCAAGTGGACCGGACTGTGGGAGGCGCTGCTCGGCGGCAGTCCCAACCGGACAATTCTGAAAACAATCTTTCGAGTGCTAGCCTTGCCGTGGATTGTGATTGTCACGGTGATGGCCACCCTGAGCGTTTCAGCGGCCGCGTTCGGATTTTACATTGAGGCGGACCGGGTGGTGCAGGGCCTTTGGATTGGCTTGAGCCTCGCCAATGACGCATGGTGGTACTTTCGCGGACGCCACCGGTTTCTGGCTCATTTTCGCGTCATCGCCTCGGAGGGCTGGAATACCGCGCGCCGCGCGCCGCCTCGCGGGCCTGCAATTCCTGAAAAGACGTCTTCCACGCTTGCCGCCAAGGACGCGTTCACATTCCGGGAATGGAGCCGCAACCATCGAGCCCTGGCGTCCCTCGGATTTTTGCTCGCGGCGAGTTTCCTGGCGATTATTTCCTGCCAATTCTGGACGCGGCACAAGTTGCAGAAATATATCGCCGGAATGGTTGCCGGCGGGCAACCGGCCAATCACGCCGGACTGATGTCCAGCATGCCCCGGTATCGTCCGGGGGAGGATGCCGCCCCGCTGCTCAAGCAGGCGATGACTTCCTCCAAATTTCAGGCGGCCAACTTTAACCTTTGGACGCTCAACAATGTCCATCGCGAGATTTCCGCCGAGACTTATGAGCGGGCCCGGGTCATGGTCCGCTACAACCGGGAGGCTCTGACCTCGGCCCAAGAGGCACTGGCAATGCCTGATTGCGGATCCATGCTTGACTGGTCGCCCGGCCCGAGCCGGCCCGGGATGGGGTTGTGGGCGCTGCAAGGGGTGGGCCAGTTGGTCTTCTGGCAAGCGGCGCTGGATTTGCAGGATGGCAATGCGGACGCGGCGGTACGCGCCATTTCCTCCCTGCTCCAACTGGCGCGCTTTGCGGGACAACAGCCGGCCATCGAGGCTTTAAACGCGCGCCTTTCCATTCTGGACCGCGCCGCGGATTTGCTGGAATTGCTTCTTGCCCGCCAACCGCTCCCCGCCCCGACCCTGGCCGAGTTGGACCGGCGGTTGTCCCGTGTTCATGATCCGGCCTCGGTGGAGCGCGCGATCCGTGGCGAAACCGCATTTCTCGTGGAGCATTGCAACGACAGCACGGCGCTTGCAAACCGCTTTATGGGAACGATGAACTCGCAAGAGCAAACATTGCTGTTGTTGTTTCATTACGCGGGCGGCGTCACGGGATTGCGCGAGCGTGATTTGCTGGACTTGCTGCGCCGTGTGGACACGGGGCTCGGGGTCTTCAAGCTAAACTATCCGGAGCGCGCAAGGCGGGC
>CAZMLP010000426.1:0-1522 GCA_964566745.1 uncultured Verrucomicrobiota bacterium
TTCTCCCACGAGCAGCAGTAATTTACCCTGCAATTTCGGGGCCAGCGTGACGTTTGATTGCGCCTCGTAATGCGGTCCCACCGGCCAGCCCATCCACTGCTCGTTCCACCAAATCTTGTCCATCCGGTTGTCGTGGCAGCCGCAGTCCGCGACGCCAACCTTGTAGAAATCGGCATGCGTCAGGAGGCCCGCCAGCGTGTTTTGCCCGCCCGCCGACCCCCCATAAAGTCCAACCCGCGTCGCATCGATGTATGGATAACGCTCCGCTGCCGCTTTGATCCACAAGACACGGTCCGGGAAGCCGGCATCGACAATGTTTTTCCAGCAGACGTCGTGAAATTTCTTGGAGCGATTCGAGGTGCCCATGCCGTCGATTTGCACAACGATGAAACCGCGCCTGGTCAGCTTTTCCTGGCCATACCGCGCGCGAAAGGATTTTGGCACGAACGAGTCATGCGGCCCGGCGTAAATGCTTTCGATGACCGGGTATTTCCGCGCCGGGTCCAGTTTTTCGGGCCGGTGAATGATCCCATAAATATCGGTCACGCCATCGCGACCCTTCGCCACGAAGCGCTCCGGCGGACGCCACCCGCCGGCCGTCAATTCGTGGATGTCCGCCTCCTCCAATTTGCAGACCAGCGAGCCATCGCTCCGGCGCAATTCGATGACCGGTGGCAAATCGACACGCGACCAGGTGTCCACCAAGTAGCGCCGGTCCGGCGAGAACTGCGCGCTGTGCGTGCCGTCGCCGTCGGTTAATATCGCCAGCCCCGTGCCGTCGAAGTTGACGCGACAATAATGGACATAATACGGGTCCTGCCCGGGACGAATGCCGCCGGCCCGAAACCAGATTTGTCTTTTCTCCTTGTCCACATGGTCCACGTTCCGCACGACCCATTCCCCTTTGGTGATCTGGTTCTTCACCTGCCCGCTCTTGGCGTCATAGAGGTAGAGGTGGTTCCAGCCATCCCGCTCGGACATCCAGACGATCTCCTTCGAGTCGTCCAAGTAATCCGTGAATGATTTGCCGGAGTAATCGATGAAGGTTTTGCTGTGCTCGTCGATAACGGAATGGGCCTCGCCGGTCGTTGCGTCCACGGAGACCACGCGCAGCACTTGATGGCCGCGCTGGTTGAACACAAATGTAAAGTGTCCGTCGTCCGGCCAGCGGAATTCCTCCAGCGACCACGGATTGGCGAACAACGCGTCGTCCACCGGAATCTCCTTCCGCGCGTCGATGTCAAACAGGTGCGGTTTGCTGACCGGGATGGCGTCGCCCGGCTTGAGGTAGGGGTAGGATTGAAGCTTTGGTTGGAGTTGGTCCTTCGGCGAGGATTCGACAAGATAAACGGTGCGGTGCGCGCCGGGCCGTGTTTTGAGCGCGACCACGTGCTTCGAGTCAGGCGACCAATAAACCTGCGGCACGGGTGTTTCAGGATCTTTCGCCTCATAATCCATGCCCACGTCCCGCTCGCGGTCCAAGCCATGCGCGTAGGAATCGCCGGGATTGCCGTCATAAGTG
>CAZMLP010000427.1:0-7704 GCA_964566745.1 uncultured Verrucomicrobiota bacterium
GAGTTGCAGAAGAAAGAGGGCACCCGGCTGGTCAAGCTCATCTCCGAGAAGCAATACGTCCGTGACTTGGACATGGTGGTCTCCATGGGCCGGGTGCTGGGTGTCCCGCCGGTCAATCTTGGCCGTCTGGGCATAGCCCCGGAAGTGGCCCTCCTGGTGCCCACGGAGATGGCCCAAAAGCACAAGGTTGTGCCGGTCGCCAAGCTGGAGAACCGCATTTTCCTGGCGATGGCGGACCCCCTGAACGTCCTCGCCCTCGACGACATCAAGCGCCTCACCCGCCTCGAAGTCCAGCCCATGATCGCCCCCGAGAAGGCGATCATGGACAAGCTGAACAACATCGACGCCAACCGGGGCAGCATGGAGGAGGTGATCGAGGCGGCCAAGAAGCAGGAGGAACTTGAGGCCGAGGCGGCGGGCGCCGAGCTCATCAAGGAAAACCTGGAGGATTTTGACGCGAACGCCGCCGCCGCCGCCGGCGAGGAGGCGCCGGTCATCAAGCTTGCCAACCTCATTCTCGTCCAGGCGATCAAGGACAAGGCGAGCGACATCCACATCGAGCCGTTCGAGAAGGATGTGAAGATGCGTTACCGCATCGATGGCGCCTTGATGCACATGCCGCCGCCGCCGAAGAGCCTGCAGGTCCCGCTCATGTCGCGCATCAAGATCATGAGCAATCTGGACATTGCCGAGCGCCGCCTGCCGCAGGACGGCCGCATGCGCATGAAAGTCGGCGGGCGCGACATTGATTTGCGCGTGTCGTTTCTTCCGACCGTCCACGGCGAGAAGTGCGTGCTCCGCGTGCTGGACAAGTCCAACCTTTCCGCCAGCATGGAAAAGCTGGGCATGGACCAGCAGACTTTCCGGCGCTTCAAGAGCGCGGTGGATGCCCCGCACGGCCTGCTGCTGGTCACCGGCCCCACCGGCTCCGGCAAGACGACCACGCTGTATTCCGCCCTCAACGAGCTGAACAACCCGGAATACAACATCATCACGGTCGAGGACCCGGTGGAGTTTCAAATCCCCGGCATCAACCAGGTGCCGGTGAAAAAGGAGATTGGTCTCACCTTCGCCTCGGCCCTCCGCTCGATTCTCCGGCAGGACCCGGACATTATCATGATTGGTGAGATTCGTGACGAGGAGACGGCGGAGATCGCCGTCGAGGCCGCGCTCACGGGTCACCAGGTGTTGAGCACGATGCACTGCAATGACGCGCCCGGCGCCATCTCGCGCCTGGATGACATGGGCATCGCGCCGTTCTTGATTTCGTCCTCCGTGATTCTGGCCTGCGCGCAACGCCTCATGCGCCGCATCTGCCCCGCCTGCAAGGAGCCGATCTCCTATCCGCCCAAGATGTTCACCGATCTGGACATTGATCCGAAAATGTTCGAGGGCGCGCAGTTGTTCAAAGGCCGTGGTTGCGAGCGCTGCAAGAACACCGGTTACGCGGGCCGCGCGGCCATCATCGAGGCGATGGCCGTCAGCGACGAGATCCGCAAAAGGGTCATCGCCCGGGCGAGCGCCATGGAGATCGGCAAGGTGGCCATTGAGGAGGGCATGAAAACGCTTCGCATGGTGGCGCTGGAGAAGGTCCGCGAGGGCATCTCCACGCTGGAGCAGGTGCTCGTGCTGACCTCGAGCCATTGATCGCGCCAGGCGGGCGGCCTCGACGCGCCATCCCGTGCGCAACCCGCAGTTTCCGGCATGCACCGCGTCTTGTTCGTCGATCACGTCAGCCGGATTCTCGGCGGCGCGGAAATCAATCTCCTTGAATTGCTGCAAACCGCCGCGCCCGCGCGCCGGTGGGTCATCGCCTGCGCCTGCCCGTCCGGCAGCCCCCTGGACGCGGGTCTAAAATCGGCGCTGGTCCCGCAATTCGAATATCGCTTGGGACTGGCCCTTAATGAATGGCGGCTGGTCGGACGCCGCTTCTCCTGGCTTTCCGCGTGGCGTGGATTGCGTGCCCTCCGCGACGCAGAAAAGCGCCTGGTCGCGATCATTTCGGAGTTCCGGCCGGATGCGGTCGTCTCTTGCACGAACAAGGATCACCTCGCCGCCACCGCCGCGTGTCACGGAACGGGTGTGCCGTCCCTCTGGTGGGTGAATGACATTGTTTCGCCCGATTTTTTCTCCTGGCCCGCCCGCCGTGTTTTCCGCCGGGCGGCGCGCCGCGCGAGCCGGTTGATCACCGTGTCAGACTTCGCCCGCGACGCGCTGCTGCGCGAGGGAATACCGCCGGCGCTCGCCGTTCGCGTTCACAATGGCATACCGGTGGAGCGTTATCGCAACGGGATGCCGGGAAAGTTGCGCGCCTCACTCGGCCTTTCCGCTGACGAGCCTTTCATTGCCTTGATCGGCCGTTTCACGCCGTGGAAAGGGCCGGAGTTTTTCATCGACTTGGCCCGTGATTGGATCGCCGCCAATCCGCGCGGCCATTTCCTGCTGATCGGCCAGGCTTTCAACGAGGAGCAGGAATTCGAGGCCGGGTTGCGGCGAAAGGTCGCGGTATCGAATCTGTCGGGTCGCGTTCATTTCGTGCCGTTTCAAACCGGCATGGCGGACGCCTTGCGCGATCTCGCGGTGGTGATTCATGCCTCGCTCCGTCCTGAACCGTTCGGGCGCGTGATCATCGAGGCGATGGCGGCCGGCGTGCCGGTGATCGCCGCGCGCGCGGGCGGCGTGCCCGAGATCATCACGCACGGCGTGAACGGCTGGCTCGCCGCGCCGGGCTCGATTCCTGAATATAGGGCGGCACTGGTCACGGCACTGGCGCCGGGCGCGGCGCGGGACAATGTTATCGAAGCCGCGCGCCAGACGGTGGCGGAGCGTTTTTCGGTCCGGCGCGTGCTGGCGGACTTTGAGCAGATCGTCACCGAGGTCCAGCCCAAGTAAGCAATGCACTTCGTTTTCCTCACGCTTGGCTATCACCCGGACTTGGCCGGCGGGGCGTATCGGTACGTTGCCGAGGTCGCGCAACGCCTGGCCGCGCGCGGCCACGAGGTTGATGTAATTTGCCCCAATCCGGAAAATCGTTTGGCGGCAGAGGAGACTCGCGCGGAGGTCCGGCTCCATCGTTATCGCGACGAGGCCGGCTTTTTTTATCGGAACTGGCGCCGTGAAATCCGGTCCGCGCGCGACTTGTTAACCAAGATCATCGACTCCGCGCGCGGACCAATTCTAGTCATCAACTGCCACGCCTTCTTTGAGCCAGTGCCAGCCGGATTGGCGGTTTTTGACGCCTATTTGTTCACCGGTCCGTGGGCCGAGGAATTCAAGCTCTCCCGCCAAGCACGCGCCCGTTCCGCCGCGTGCCGCTGGCGGGACAACCTTATCGCGGCTCGCCTCCGCCAAACTGAGAACCGGGCGCTGCGCGCCGCCCGCAAGATTCTGACGATCAGCCGCTATTATGTGGAGCAATTGCCCCGCTGGCACGGCGCCGGATTGCCACCGGTGCAAATGATCTCCGGCGGTGTCGATCTGGATCGCTTTCAACCGCCCTCGGACCGCGCCGCTGTTCGCGCGCGATTTGGTGTGAAACCGGAAACATTTCTCCTTCTTACGGTGCGCCGGCTCGACCCGCGCATGGGCCTCGACCGTTTGATCGACGCGTTTGCCCGCGTCGCGAAAGAATTTCCCGTCGCGCAACTCTGGCTTGCCGGAACCGGCCCGCAAGCGGACGAGTTGCGCGCGCGCGTCGCGGCTCACGAGTTGGGGAATCGCGCCCGGTTGCTCGGTTACATGCCGGAGGAGGACCTGCCCGGCCTTTACGCGGCGGCGGATTGCACGCTCATGCCCTCGCTCGACCTGGAGGGCTTCGGGCTGGCCACGGCCGAGTCGCTCGCGTGCGGCACGCCGGTGCTCGGCTCCCGCGCCGGCGCCACGCCCGAGTTGCTCGAACCACTCGATTCCAAGCTCCTGTTCGACGCCACTTCGGTTGAGGCCGTCGCCGCCAAACTGCGCGCCACGCTGGCAAATCCGGGCGTGCTCCCGGCGCGTGAAAAATGCCGCTCGTATGCCGTCGAAAAATTTTCCTGGGATGGGCCCGTCGGCGCGTGCGAGGAGGCGTTTCGCGTTCTGACCGCGCAAATTCCCGGGTCTTGAGGTATAGTGGCCGGGCGACGAATGCGCATTCTCGAACTCGGCAAATTTTATCACCCTTACAAGGGCGGCATTGAGACGCTGCTCCGCTCGTGGTGCGAGGGGTTTGCCCGGCTCGGCGCGCAGGTGGATTGCGTGGTCGCCGCCGAGCACGGCCGCACCGTTCATGAGAGCATTGCCGGGGTGCGGATTCACCGCCTCGCCTCCCTCGGCACGCTGCTCTCCACCTCGGCATGCCCGTCTTATTTTTTTGCCGCGCGCCGCTATCCGGCCGATCTTTGGCACGCTCATTTTCCCAATCCGCTCGCGGACGTGGCGACCCTGCTCGGCTCGCGGCGCCCGCCGCTCGTGATCAGTTATCACAGCGATGTCATTCGCCAGCGGAGCATCATGACGGCGTATCAATGGGTGCTGCGACGGGTATTGCGACGCGCCACGCGGATCGTGGTGGCCACTCCGCAACACATCGAATTCTCCCCGTGGCTCTCGCGTTGCAAAGAGAAGTGCGAGGTCATTCCTTTCGGCATTAACCTGGCCCGCCTTGACCTGGACGCGGCGCGGCGGGCGCGCGTCGCGGAGCTGCGAAAAACGAGCAACGGCAGGCCGATTGTGTTGAACATCGGCCGTCTGGTAAGCTATAAAGGGCAGCAGCATTTGCTCATGGCGGCGCGCGACCTGGAGGCCGAGGTGTGGCTGGTGGGGCGCGGGCCGCTGGAAGCCGCGTTGCGATCCCAGGCCGCGGAACTCGGCATCAGCGACCGTGTTCGCTTTCATGGCGAGGCCAGTGACGAACAACTCGGCGATCTCTTGCACGCGTGCGACATCTTCGCCCTGCCGTCCGTCACGCGCGCCGAGGCGTTTGGAATCGTGCAGGTCGAGGCAATGGCATGCGGAAAGCCTGTGGTCAGTTGCAATCTCGAGTCCGGCGTTCCCTTTGTGAACCAGCACGAGGTTACCGGCTTGGTTGTTCCCCCGGCAGACTCGGGGGCTTTGGCATCCGCCCTGCGACGACTGGCTGGCGACCCCGCGTTGCGCGCGCGACTTGGCGAGGCTGGCGGGCAACGCGCCCAATCCGAGTTTGAGGAGTCCGTGATGGTCCGCCGTTATTGGAATCTTTTTGAGCGCCTGCTTCCGCCCTCCACCGCGTGAAGACCTACCTTGCCGTCCTCATTTTCTCGGCACTCGGGGCGTATTTCCTGACCCCCTTCGCGGGCCATTTGGCGTTGAGGTGGGGCGCCATCGACCAGCCCGGGGGACGCAAGATCCACAAGAAACCGATGGCCCGGCTGGGCGGTCTCGCGGTGTTCGGCGGTTTTTGCATTCCGTGGATCACGTTTTATTTTTACGGCAACCGCGTCTCCTCCATTTTCCTGAATTACGAAAAGCTGTTCTACTCCCTCATGATCGGAGGTGTCGCGATGCTGGGCCTGGGCATTTACGACGACATCAAGGGGGCAAACGCCTCCAAGAAGTTTCTCGTGCAGATCGGGGTGGCCGTCTGGCTCTATTTTGCCGGCTATCAAATCACCCGCCTGAGCAACCCGTTTGGCGCGCCATTCGAACTGGGCTGGCTCTCCTTTCCGGTCACCATTCTCTGGATCGTGGGCTTGACCAACGCCTTCAACTTGCTCGATGGCATTGACGGCCTCGCCACCGGCGTCGCCATCTGCACCTCGCTGGCGCTCGCGCTGATCAACATTCTTGGGGACAAGGTATTGGTCGGCCTGCTCACGCTTTCCCTGGCGGGGGCCTGCCTCGGCTTCCTGCCGCATAATTTTTCCCCGGCGCGCATCTTCCTCGGGGACACCGGGAGCCTGTTCATTGGGCTGGTGTTGTCCTGCATCGGGATTCTCTCGCTGTTCAAGGCCGCCACCGTGACATTCGTTGTCGTGCCCGTCGCGTTGTTCGGCTTGCCGTTGTTCGACACCTTGTCGGTCATGGCCGGGCGATTGTGGCGCGGCAAACCGCTCTTTCACGCGGACAAGACCCATGTGCACCACCGGTTGTTGCGCCTGGGCTGGAACCAGAAGGAAACCGCGATCTTTCTCTGGGGAGTGACGCTGGTGTTGGGAACCATCGCGGTGGATTTGAGCATTCGGCAGTCGTTGCGCACGGTGCTGTTTGGCGTCAGCATGCTGGCGGTGCTGCTTTTCACCATCTGGCACTCGTGGAGACGCCGGGAAGAGGCGGCGGAAGCCGCCGCAAAGGAGGAAAACAATGCTAAGTCTGGAGGAGGCTCAACAAGCCGTCCTGGCAACGATCCCGGCGCCGGAATCTGAAACCGTCCCGCTCGACCGGGCCGCCGGCCGGATCATCGCCGCGCCCGCCGCCGCCCGCCACGACCTGCCGCCCTTCGACAATTCCGCGATGGATGGTTACGCGGTTCGCGCGGCCGATGTCGCCCCGGCGGGCGCGGACCAGCCGGTCCCGTTAAAACTCGTTGGCCGGGTTGTCGCAGGGGAGGAGGCCACCGCGCCAGTCGTTGCCGGCGCCTGCGTCCGGGTGTTCACCGGTTCTCCCTTGCCGGCGGGCGCGGACGCCGTGGTGATGCAGGAGGACACTCGCGCCGATCCCGCCGATTCCTCGCGGGTTTTGATTCTCGATGCGGTGAAGCCGTGGGAGAATTGCCGTTTTCAAGGAGAGGACGTGAAGCGCGACGCCGTCGTGGCCTCGCCGGGCGAGCGTGTGACGTCCGGGCGCCTTGCGTTGCTCGGCGCCGCAGGGGTGGATTTGGTCAATGTCGCGCGCCAACCGGTGGTGGGATTGCTGGCCACCGGCAGCGAGTTGCTGGAGGCCGGCCAGCCGCTCGCGCCGGGCAAGATCCACGAGTCGAATCGCCTGATGCTGGCGTCGTTGATCACCGCCGCCGGGGCCTTGCCAAAAATTTATCCGCTCGTTCCCGACACTTTGGAGGAAACGAGGGACGCGCTGCACAAAGCCCTGGCCGAATGCGACGCCGTGGTCACCTCGGGCGGTGTCTCCGTGGGGGAGCACGATTTCGTGAAGGCGGCGTTTGCCGGTCTGGGCGGCACACTGGACCTCTGGCGGGTCTCGATCAAGCCGGGCAAACCATTCGCCTTTGGACGTCATGGAAACTCGTTCCTCTTCGGTCTGCCCGGCAATCCGGTTTCCGCGCTGGTGACATTCACCCTCCTGGTTCGTCCCGCTTTGCTGCGCATGCAAGGCTCGGCCGGGCCGGCGCTTCGCAGTCATCCCGGCGTGCTCGCCGAGCCGCTGGATAATCGCGCCGCGCGCCGCCATTTCGCGCGGGTCACGGTCGCGGCCGACGGCATGGTCCGTTCCACCGGCGCGCAGGCCTCGCATGTTCTCGGCTCGCTAGCCCCGGCAGACGGTCTGGTCGATGTGCCACCGGGCACGACGCTGGGCGCGGGAACTATGGTTCCGGTCATTCGGTGGGATTAGGGCAATTCCCAAAATATTGTAGCCATGCAAAGGTAGGAACGGCGCGTTGCGCTGTCTGTTCAACCTCGCCTTTCCAATACAATCGCGGGCCACGCAGCGCGAGGTCCCGAACACCCGCGGCCCCAGTTTTTATTTTACGCTCTGGGACCTTTCTTTGAAACCCCATACAAAGGCGCGCGGGGT
>CAZMLP010000428.1:0-2055 GCA_964566745.1 uncultured Verrucomicrobiota bacterium
CCAGTTTTCCGTAATCCTTTTCCGCGCGGAAAGCGCCCGATTCCTTGGATTGCGAGAAGGTCGGGGGGTCGAGCAATACGAGGCCGTAAACCCGTCCCTTCTTGCGCAAGCGCCGGAGCCAGTCGAAGACGTCGCCATAAATGAAGTCGTGCGCGGCAGGGTCCAGTTCGTTCGCCGCAAAATTGCGCTTGCCCCAATCGAGATACTTGCGCGAGAGGTCAAGGCTGGTGACCCGCGCCCCGGCCTTCGCGGCGCAGACGGAGAAACCGCAGGTGTAGGCAAACGTGTTCAACGCCTCAAAACCGCCAGGTCCTCCGTCGAACAGGGGAAAACCGGCGGCAATATGGTTGGTCAACAAGCGGCGGCGATTGTCGCGCTGGTCCAAAAAAAGACCGTAGGAATACCCCTCGTTGAAACTCAATTGAAAGCGGATGCCATTCTCCTGAATGGGAAACTCCTCCGGCGGCGCCTCGCCAAACCACGGTCGTGGCGATGCGTCCTGTCCCGCGCGCCCGGACGCCTGGCGCGAATGAAACTTGTGGACGGCGCCCCTCAACTTCCATTGGGCGGAGAGTTGCTCCGCGCGAGAGCGCAACGATTCATCCGGCTCGCCGGCGGACTGCACGAGCAGGAAATCACCCAGGCGCTCGGCATAAACACCCGGCCAGCGATCCGCCGCGCCGTGCATGACGCGGAAGGCGTTGGTTTCCGACTCGTCGATCAACGCGCGGCGCAACGTGAAAGCCGGATCGGTCTGAAAACCCTCGGCGGCCGTGTAGCTGACTTCTTGTCCGGTTTCCGGATGGCGAAAATTAATTTCGGTGGCGTGCAGGCAAACCCGCCCGCCCGGTGTCCCGCCATACAAAATATCACCCAGGATCGGGAATCCCCGATCGGCGGCATGGACCCGGATCTGATGCGTGCGGCCAGTGAGCGGATCGGCTTCCACCAGGGTTCGTCCAGCCTGGACGCCAAGCACACGGAAACGCGTGACGGCGTGCTCGCCTGCCGCCGATCGAGGGCGACTCAGATACTTTTCCCCGACGCGCACCAGCGTGGATTCGACGGTCAAATCCCCGCCCGGAACCGGGCGATCTGTGAGCAGCAAATAACGTTTGCGAACCTCGCGGTCGGTGAATTGCCCCGTCAACGAGCGGTTGGCGAGCGGTGTTTTGCCAAAAACCAGAACACCCGATGTTTCCTTGTCGAGACGATGGAGAATGGAAAGCGCCGCCCAGCGCGGCTCGCGATTCCGCAACCAGTCGTAAATGCCCTCGCCCGCGTGAGCCGACGGGGCGTGGGTGTTCAGCCCGGCGGGCTTGCTCACCACGAGCAGATGCTCGTCCTCATGCAAAACACACGGCGGCAGGCGGCTCACCAGAACTGCCACGCCCCTTTCCCCGCCACCCAAAGCGCCAGGAGAAAATTCGTGATGCCGTGCGCCAGCATCGCATCCCCGAGGCGGCGCTTGCGGCATACCAACCACTGGTACGCCAGACCGCAGAGAATCCCCGGCAGCCACTCAAAATGCGCCGCGCCAAAGATCAACGACGTGATGATAAAAGGCTTCCAAAGGAATTGGCCCAGCGGCACGGCCTCGAAATCCGGCCGGGCAATATAGCGATAGACGAACGACCGGTAAAAAACCTCCTCCAGCGGCGGCACGACCAACGCGGAACCAAGCGTCCGCACCGCGACAAAAAACCATCCCATGGCCGACCCGGCGCCGAAATGGGCAAAGGGGTTCCAAGGCGCCGCCGGCGCCGCCGGCTTGGGACACCAGCTTTCCAGACCCGCGGCGCGCAACAACGGGCAAAGGTACTTTTGAATCATCTCGTCCACGGTGGGGTACAAGCCATCCAGTCCGACCCAGGCGACGAAGATCCCCACCCCCACGACTACCGCCTCCCAACTAACTGCCCAGCGCATCTCGGGAAGCACCCCGCGCAGGCTCCATAACATCCAGCCGCCCACAAGCGTCTTTGCGAGATAGAACCAATAATTCGAGGCCTCGCCGAAACTCCCTTGGGCAAAAGTCAGTGCAAAAAAGACCGC
>CAZMLP010000429.1:0-4887 GCA_964566745.1 uncultured Verrucomicrobiota bacterium
CTTTGACTTCCAATGTCTCGACCGGCGACCCGGCGGCGGGCTTTCGGCGGTTGGCCTTGAAACCGGCCAACTTTGTTTCCGCGCCAGCAACGGGAGAGGGGCTGGCTTGCCCGGCTGCCTCCTTCGCCTGGCGGCGCTCCACAAGTTCCGCCATGCTCGCGAGGCTTTGATTGGCCCTCGCCAACTGCTCCTTGGTGGCCGCGATCTCCGGAGCCAGCTTGTTCATCCGCGCCTTGAAGAATGACATCGCCGCCAGCCAACCAGCGGCAATGACCACCGCCGAGGTTCCGGCGGAAATGGCGACCACCGTGGCTGTGCTGGCGCCTTTGTGAACGGAAGATGCCGTCACAGCCGGCAAAATTTGCGAGTCGGCAGCGAGCTTTTGCCGCGAAGTCTCAACCGTGCCGTTGGTTCCCTTTGTCAAGTCTGCGGACCCGACCGGACTGGGATCCGGAGACGCGGGCGTCCCAACGGGGGAAGGCGCGGGCTGATTTGCCGGCGACGAAGTGGCAACCATCCATTGCCGCGCGCCATCGTGCCCTTGGGCCGCAGCCTGGCGAATCCATTTCATCCCCTCGGTGATGTTGGTGGTTCCCGTTGCGCCGTTCAGATGCGCCTGCCCGAGGCGAAATTGCGCGCCCGGGTTGCCTTGCCCGGCGGCTTTCTCCAGCCAGGCTATCGCCTCGGCGGGATTCTTCTCCGCAAGGTCCCCGTCCAACAACGCGCTGCCCAACGCAAACTGGGCGTCCGCGTAACCAGCCTCGGCGGAGCGGCGAATCCATTTCGCCGCCTCGGCTTTGTCCCGGTCGATGCCCTGTCCATCGCGGTAAGAAAGACCGAGAAAAAACGCCGCCACCGGCTCGTTTTGGGTCGCCGCGCGACGCAACCATTTCACCGCCTCGGCGCTGTCCTTCACCACGCCGCGCCCGTCCCGCAGCAAAAGGCCCAAATGCGTTTGCGCCTGCGTGTCGCCTTGCTCCGCGGCCTTGGTGATCCATTTCGCCGCCTCCGCCGCGCTTTTCGCGGTGCCCTCGCCGCGCAGCAGGCTGACGCCCAAATTGAACTGCGCCTCGGGCAGGCCCTGCCCGGCGGCCAAACGATACCAGCGCGCCGCCTCCGCCTGGTCTTGGGCCACGCCTTTGCCCTCGTCGCTCAACATCCCCATGACGAATTGCGCGAGCGGGTCTCCAGCCTCCGCCGCGCGCCGGAACCAGCGGGCCGCCTCCGTCGCGTCTTGCTTCACGGACTCGCCCGCGAGATAGGAATTGCCCAGCGCCACTTGCGCCGAGACGTCGCCTTTTTCGGCGGCCGCGCGTGTCTCCTGGATGGTTCGGGTGGCCCAGTTCACCGGCTGGCCTGGTTCGTCCGCGCCCTGAAGGGCGGTGGCCAGCGACGCGATCAAAAGGGCCGTCGCCAGAAACCGGCGAAGAAAAAGTCGCGGGGCCGAACGGCAAACCGGCAGGGCCAGGCGATGTTCCGAGGTCACGGTGAAATATTGAAAGCGGTCATTGCCGGCGTCAAGCGGGCCGCGCGGAATCTCGCGACCCGCATCGGCGGGAAACGACGGTCACTCGGGCAAGGTGACCATCTGGCCGGTCGAGATCGAAAGTTCCTCCGCCTCGCAAATCTCCACCGCGCCCAGGCCGTCCTGGGCCGTCACGACGGTGGGTGATCGACCGTTTTGCACCGCCTCGACGACGTGGCGAAGCTCGCCAATGTAGCCGTCGCCCGGAGCGGCCTCCACCACGCGAGCCGGCTGGCCCGCCACAAATAGTTTCAATGCCTCCGCGCCGCGCGCGAGATCGAAATCCGCCGTGGCCTTTTCGAAATTGACGGTGTAGGCCATGTTGAAGCCGAACCCCGGCGTCATCGCCCACGCGCCCTCGGTCATAACCTTCGCGTCGGAGGCCACCTCATATTGGGCGACCACATGGTCAATCGCCCCGCTGAATTTGGTGTAGCCCGTGGCATACACCGAGTGTGGCCGGCCAAAAAGGAACTGCACAAAATCGACGTCGTGAATGTGGAGGTCGAGCAGGGCGCCGCCTGACTTCGCGCCGTCGTGGAAATGTTGCTGGCCCCATCCGGGCGGCTCCGCCACGCGCCGGAAGCGCGCCGCGAGCACGCGACCGTATGTGTGCTGGTCCACTGCCTCCTTCAACCACGCCCAGCTTGGACAGAACCGCATGCACATTGCAGGCATGAAGAAACCCTTGGCATGCGCCGCCGCCTCGACAATGCGTCTCGCCTCGGCGCTGGTGCGCGCCAGCGGTTTCTCGCACACCACATGTTTGCCTGCTTTGAGCGCGGCAATCGCGTGCCCGGTGTGGGCAAGGGTGGGGGAGCAAATATCCACCAGGTCAATCGAGGGATCGTTCAGGAACGCCGCGTAATCGGTGTAAGCCCTCACCTCGTTCATATCGAGGCGGATCGGCTCCTTGGAGCCGACGTTGCCGCTGATGGCGGAGAAGTCGCCGTCCAGATTGCGCCCGCTCGGGTTGCAGATCGCCGCGATGCGCGCGCCCGGCACTTGGCGGTAGGCCTTGATGTGTGTGGCGGCCATGAAGCCGAGCCCGACGATGCCGACATTTACCATGGGATTATAAGAGAGTTATTTTGCCAGCGTCCCAATGAACTGGCGCGCGGCCCGAATGTCCGCCACGCGCTGGTTTCCCGCCTCGCGCTCGATGCTGCAAAAACCATTGTAACGGGCCTCGCGCAACACCTCGAAGAACGCGGTCCAGTCCACCTCGCCTGTTCCAACGACCACTTCCTCGCCCCATGTGCCGGTTGTTTTGGTGCGGCGGGCATCCTTGATGTGACATTGCTTCAGCCACGGCGCCAGCGCGCGAAGCGACTCAATCGGGTTCCCCTTGTCGTAGAGAATCATGTTCGCCGGGTCGAAATTCACGCCCACGCCCGGCCGGCCGAGTTTGCGCAGGAAGCAGGCGAGCGTCTCAGCGGTCTCCTGACCCGTCTCGAAACCAAGCTCGATGCCGTGACGCGCGAACACATCGGAGATTTGCTCGATCCGCCTGAGCAGTTTCGTGAAAGCGGGATCACTCTCCTCGTGCGGCAGAAAACCGGCATGGAAGGTGACGAGTTTGATCCCCATGCGGGACGCCAGGCCGGCGTTGGCCTGGATATTTTTCCAGTTTTGCTCCCAGGTCGCGTCGGGCACCACGCCGCCCGTTTGGCGGATTGAGTCCATCGTGGTGTAATCCTCTCCGACCGTGCCGAACATGCCGGACACAATGGCAATGTTGTTCTGGGCGCAAAGGTCGCGGAAATGGCCCCACACGGCCGGTTGCTCGCGAATTGGATCAAGCGCGATCTGGACGGCGGGAATGCCGATGTCCCGCAAATGTTGGATGAGGATTTCGGGCGTTGCCGGTTGGAGCGACCAACTGCACACCGCGAGCCGGTCTTGGAAGGAGGAGATGGTGGACATGGTTTACTTGGCGGCGCGCAGGCTCACGCCTTTCAGTTTCTCGACGAAATCAACATACCCGGCTGCCTGCGCGCGCAGTCGTTCCGCGTATTCCGGCCGGGTGAAAGCCCCGTTTTCGTCGAGCACGTTGTAAATGGAGGGCAGGAAAACACGCTCAGGATACACGAACGCGTTCCGGTAACCGAAAATTTGCTGCAATTGCTCAACGGGACGCAACGCTCCCCAGATTCCCGCCGCGACACCGACGAAGCAGACCGGCCTTTTCTCGAAACTTTCCGGGAACTTCAGCATGTCGATGAAATACTTCAACACGCCCGGGACGCTGCCATTGTACTCCGGTGTCACCACCACCAAACCCTCGGCTTGCAGCACGCCGTCCTCGAACGGCGCAAACGACGCGGGCTTCGTCGCGTACGACGACGGATGAAATATCTCGGGCGGCAAATGGGCGAGATCGAGCACCTTGAGCGTCACGCCCAATTCCTTGTAAATTGTTTCCACTTGGGCCGCCACTTTGCGGCTGTTGCTCCCCGGCCGGTTGGTTCCCACGATCAGTGTCAGCATGGGGTAGCATGGCCAGACCGGCCCGGCGCAGGCAAGCCCGGAAGGAAAAGTCGGATCGTCTCAAACACCCGCCAGACGGGCGTCCGCGTCGCCGAAACGGGGCAGCTTCACGCCCATGCGATCCATGAGAGAGAGGTGGAGGCTGCACAACTTTCGATTCTCGTCCCCGGCCTTGAGGTAATCGAGCACGCGCCCCGTTTTCAGTGCCCCGCCCATCCCGCCGAGCGTCAGCACGGGCAGCCGCGTGTTGTTGTGGCTCTCGCCGGACCACATATTGGAGAGGTAGAGCAGGCAGGAGTTGTCCAGCACCGTGCCATCGCCCTCGGGCATGGCTTCGAGTTTGCCCGCCAGATAGGCCAAGTTGCCCACGTAATAACGCGAGATGCGCTCGTAAGCATCGGAAAGGTCATTGTGCGACGCGGAATGATGCGCGTCCCGGACATCAAGGAACGGGTAGAACAACCCGGAAAGGTCACGGCAGAGCACCAGCGTGGCCACGCGCGTTTTGTCGGTCTGAAACGCGAGCGCGACAATGTCGCACATCAGTTTCATGTGCTCGCGAATGTCCTCGGGCAGTCCGTTGTCGGGCCGGTTCATGGCGATGAGGGGCTGGCCGCGATTCTGGGCGTTTTCCTCCGCCTTGGCCTGTTCGCTGCGCATGCGGTCGACGCGCTTCTCGACCTCGCGCACGCTGGTCAGGTACTCGTCGAGTTTGCGGTTGTCCTCGGAGCTGATCTTGCGTCCGAGCGTCGCGGCGTCGTCCTTCACGCGATCGAGGATGCTCCGCGTGCGCTTGTTGCCGCGGTTCTCGAACAGGCTGTCGAACGCGAGCGACGGGTACAGCTCGATGGGGATCGGCGAGTCGCCGATGC
>CAZMLP010000430.1:0-10531 GCA_964566745.1 uncultured Verrucomicrobiota bacterium
ACCGCGCTCGGGTTCAAAGCCGTCGGATATGGCAGCATCAATCTCCCCGTAGGATTATGGGCCGACGACGGCACCCTCTTGGGTGACGTCCTCATTACCACGGCCTATCAGGAAAACGGGTACTACTATACCGACTTGCCCGCTGGTATTTCGCTGACCACCGGCCATACCTACACCATTGGCGCCCTGCTCCATGACCAAAATGATGTTGTTTTCCGTCGTTTCGACACGGTTTTCACCGGCTCGGAAATCAATCTCGGGGTGAGTCGCTACACGGATGGCGGGGGATCGCTAGTCAAACCCACCTCAAACAACCCGGATGACGACAAGGGTTATTTTGGACCTAATTTCGAATACATCCCGACCCCGGTTCCCGAGCCTTCCACCTACGCGGCGGGCGCGTTGTTGTTGGCCTTTTTTGGCAACTCGGCCTTGCGCACTTGGCGCAAGAAGCAAGGGGCCTGACAGCCGGCAAAAATCTTTGGACAATTCGACCGGACGGGATCTCGCGCGAGAAAGCCCGTCCGGTTTTTTATTTTCTTGAAGCGAATTGGCCGCCAAAAGCCGCTTGCTGGTGATTCTTGATGAGGCGCTTTTAGATAGCCCGTGGGTGGAATCACCGATTCCCGGCGAACCAGCCACCTGACCCGATTCTATCGAGCGCGGGCGCGCTAAGCGCCACGCCCAGGTTCAGTCAGCTTCCCCGGTGTCAAATGGCAGATTAAAACCGGCCAGCACGGGGCGGAATTTACCGGCCCCCAAAATTGTTGTAGTGTTTTCACTATCACGAACATTGTCCTTTCAAACCCTGCTCCACCAATGAGTTGGGAGTTGGGTTTGAAAGCACAATGTTCACTTACGTCGATTCGGATGGTACACCCATTCTGCCCTTTGGTGGCCGGATCGAGGTGCCCCATGACAGGGTAGATCATGCTTCCTGCCGTCGACTTTTTCCGGGCAATATGGGAAGCACAATCGTGCCGCGAGTTCCTTTCAATTTTAAAGCTTTGCGGTGGAACCCACGAAGGCAAACGAAGTCGAACTCACGGCACATTAGCGCCCGCGCCGCAAATTCCGACTTTAAGCCAGCCTTACGGCTTGTTGATCACGACGCGATAGAAACGGGCCGTCAATGTGGCCGGGGAGGTGTCCGAAAGCGTAATCACGGATCCATCACCGATCACCGTGGTCAAATCCACCCAGACCGGGTTCGTCAGCGAGTTGGCGCCCTGCAACGTGTAGGTCACATGAGGCTGCGATGGGAGCGTCAGACCGAAGAACCCGTTATTGTTCACTCCCACGTTGGCGGCGGGAATCTCCAGCGGACCGCCCACATTGGGACTGCCGGAGACAGTCAGAACTCCCGGAACTGACGCGACGGCGTAATTACCCAGACGATTTTGGGGATCAACCAAGTGGTACCGGATTTCATACACTCCAGGCAGGCTGTTCGTCGTGGCGGAGGTGTCAAAGGTCAATGTGATGACATCATCATTGCGCAAACCACCCAGCCGTCCCGTAAAGACCGGATTTAGCTCGCCCACCAGACGGCTCGCGTTGTTGACGGTCACTGTAAGAGGAGCCGGCGTGACTGTCAGCACGTCACTGACGAAGCTTCCAAAAATGTAATTAGGCGCGCTCAGACTCCCTTGCGCGACAACGATCGGATAGTTCCCCACCGGGCTCTGAAGAGTGGCCATCTGGAAGAAGAACGGCTGCCCATGCACTACGGTCGCCGCCGTCTCGCCATTAACGAAGCCCGTGATTGTCGCCGTGGGAGCGGGATTGGCCGCCCCATACACGCGATTAGTGTGGTCGGCTGACACGGTCAGTGTGACCGGTTTTACGGTAAGCGTCCCATTGACAAAGTTCGCGAATGTGTAATTTGCCGCCACAAGGTTGCCCGGCGCGGGAACCACCGAATAGCCACCCACCGGGCTGCTGGTCGTGGCAGCGGTGGTCACATCGGCCTGCCCGCTTACCACCGACGCGCTATCCCCGTTCACGAAGCCAGAGATCGCCGCCGTCAACACGGGGTTTGCCGAGCCATAAAACCGGCTGGCACTGGCGGCAGTGATGGTCAGTGGGGCGGGTGTCACCGTCAGCGTTCCGTTGACAAAACCAGTGAACGTGTACCTCGCGGAAGTGAGTGTCCCGGCAGAAATCGAAAGCGGGTAACTGCCCACCGGACTTCCCGAAGTCGCGGTTGTCGAGAAAGCTGGCTGCCCGCTGATCACCAAGGCGGGACTGTCACCGTTCAGCAAGCCGCTGAAGACAGGCGTAAATACCTGGTTGGCCGAGCCATACGGGCGGACCTGATTGCTCGCCGCGACGGTTAATGGAGCTGGCGTAATTGTAAGCGTGCCGTCAATGAAACTTCCAAAGGTATAATTGGCCGCGCTCATGTCGCCGGCGGACACTTTGATCGGATAGGTTCCGGGAATAGTGGCCGCTGTGGCGGGAGTGGTCAAAACCGCCCTGCCACCCACCACGGAGGCCGAGTCACCATTGACAAAGCCGGTGATGATGGGCGTGAACACGGGATCAGAAGCCCCATACATGCGCGTTGCACTTGTGGCCCGTACCGTCAATACCCGGGGCGTGATCGTCAATGTGCCGTTCACGAAATTGCCAAAGGCATAATTGGCGGCTGACAAGGTGCCTTGGGAGACGACGATCGGATATGTTCCCACCGGGGTTGTCGCCGTCGCGGTGGTGGAGAAATCAGGATGGCCGGTGACAACCGACGCGGTGTCTCCGTTGACGAAACCACTGTAGTTCGCCGTGAAAACAGGATTATTATCACCATACTGGCGGGTGAAGTTGTTGGCCGTAACGGCCAGCGCGCCCGTGTTCAAGACCGACAAGACTCCTTTGACTATGGTCACCGAATAGTTGGGCAAGTGACCGTCGGGATCCTGCAGTATCACGTCAATGTCGTACGATCCCACCGGGCTGCCGATGGTTGCCGTCGTGCTAAAAATAGCCGTGATATTGTCCCCGTTTTTCAATCCCACAATGTTTCCAGTCAAAGGAGGGTTGGGATCACCAATGAACCTGGTCACGTAGTTGGCAGTCACAATCAACGGCGCGGGAGTCACCGTCACAGTGCCGTCAATGAAATTGCCGAAGGTGTAGTTGACCGCCGAAAGCGTGCCAGCGCCGACGGAAATCGGATACGTTCCCACCGGGCTCGTTGCCGTCGCCGTGCTGGCCAGGCTGGCTTGGCCACTCACCGCCGCCGCCGTGTCCCCATTGACAAAGCCGAGGAAGTTCGCCGTCAACGTGGGGGTGACGGAACCGTAAGGCCGGCTGACGCTGTTTGCCGACACGGCGAGAGTCTTGGGCGTGACCGTGAGCGTGCCATCCACAAAATTGCCGAAGATATAATTGGCGGCAGAAAGCGTCCCGAGCCCCACAGTGATCGGATAAGTACCCACGGGGCTTCCAGCCACAGCAACTGTGCTCAAAGCGGGTTGGCCGTTCACCACGGAGGCATCGTCACCCGGATTGAAACCGGAATAGGTCGCGGAAAACACGGGATTGGGCGCGCCATAGGCGCGACTGGCGCCGTTTGCCGTCACCGTGAGGGTTCCCGTGGGCGGTCCCACCGGCGTGTTGATCGTCAGCACTCCCTTCACGGTCGTCACCGCGTAGCTGGGAAGATGGCCGTCCGGATCCACCAGCGTAATGGTGATGTCATAATTTCCGGCCGGACTCGCCGGTGTGGCGGTGGTGCTGTAAATCGCCGTGATATTGTCCCCGTTTTGAATACCGTTAATTTGGCCCGTGAAGGACGGATTCGGATCTCCGACGAACCGGGTAAAGCTGTTTGCCGTGACCGTTAGAGGAGCCGGTGTGACAGTGAGTGTTCCGTTATTGAAGGCGCCGAAAGTGTAATTGGGCGCCGTGAGCGTGCCCAAGCCCGCGACAATCGGATAGGTTCCCGCAGGACTCGTAATCGTGGCAGAAGTGGTCAAATCGGCTTGGCCGCTGACAATCGACGCCGTGTCTCCATTTACGAAACCGCTAAAACTGGCTGTAAATACCGGGTTGGCCGTCCCGTAAACGCGGCTGGCGTTGTTGGCCGTCACCGTCAATACACCAGGCGTAGCGGGCCCACCAGGGTTGGTCACGGTCAGCGTTCCTTTGACAATCGTCACCACATAATTAGGCAAGCGCCCGTCCGGGTCGTTTAGGGTGACATCAATGTCATAGGATCCAGCCGGGCTTCCGGGAGTGGCGGTCGTGCTAAAGGTCGCGGTAATGTTGTCCGCGTTTTGCAAACCCGTTATCTGGCCCGTAAGAACTGGGTTTGAATCCCCCACCAACCGGCTCAAACTGTCCGCCGTAATCGTCAACGTCGCCGGCGTGATGGAGTAAGAGCCATCCACAAATGTGCTGAACGTGTAATTAAGCGCGTTCAGAGCGCCCGCATTCGGAGTGAGAGGATAGGTTCCCACCGGGCTGCTGGTGGTCGCGGAAGTGGTAAAGCCCGCCACTCCGCCCACCACAGCCGATGTTTCGCCATTCACGAAACCAGTGAAGGCAACTGAGAACACCGGATCACTAGCGCCATAAACACGCGTCGCGTCATTCGCTGTCACGGTCAATGGAACGGGGTTCACCACAAAGGAGCCGTTTACGAAGTTCCCGAAAGTGTAGTTGGCCGCCGAAAGAGTGCCCACCGACGGGGTAATTGGATACGTTCCAGCCGGGCTGGTGGCGGTAGCGGTGGTGCTCAGCCCCGCCTGCCCGCTCACCACGGCCACCGTGTCACCGTTGACAAAACCGGTGATATTGGCAGTGAGCGGCGGATCCGCTGCCCCGTATAACCGGCTGGCATTGTTGGCCGTGACCGCCAATGTCCGGGGTGTGATGGTGAGAGTGCCGTCAACAAAACTGCCGAAAGCATAGCCGGGGGCCAACAGGGAGCCTTGAGAAACCGCGATATTATATGTGTTGACCGGGCTTGTGTCCGTCGCGGAAGTGGAAAATGCCGGCGCTCCGCTCAAGATGGAGGCTGTGTCTCCATTGACAAATCCGAAATAGCTCGCGGTAAACGCCGGATTGGGAGCTCCATACACGCGGCTGACATTGTTTGCCACCACGGTCAAAGTGCCAGAGACCGCTGGCGGAATGACAGTTAGCGTCCCTGGGACAAGGGTTTGTGTATAATTGGACAGCCGCCCATCCGGATCGGCCATCGTGATATCAATGCTATAACTGCCGACGGGACTTGCCGGATTTGCCACGGTGTTGAACGTCGCGGTAATGTTATCCCCGTTCAGCAGGCCATCAATATGCCCGGTAAATACCGGATTGGCATCTCCCAGAACTCGCGTAAAACTATCCGCCGTGATTGTCAGCGCCGCAGGGGTCACGGCAAGGCTGCCATCCACAAAACTATTAAACGAATAATTCGCCGCCGATAACGTGCCAATGGACGGCGTGATCGTGTAGGTTGCCACTGGACTGCCGATGACGGCGGCGACGGAAAAAGCAGGTTGCCCGCTGACAACGGCAACAGTGTCTCCGTTGACAAAACCGTCGATGGTCGCGGTGAACACCGGGTTGGCGACCCCGTAAGGCCGGGTGGCGTCGTCCGCGCTCACCGTCAGGCTGCGTGGCGTCACCGTAAGGCTGCCATTGGAGAACACAAATCGGTATTTGGACGAGGCCAAAGTTCCAATGGTGGGCACGATGGCATAGCTGCCCACACCGTCTGTGGAAGTCGCCGAGGTCGTCAGTAACGGCTGGCCGCTGACGTCGCTGGTGCCCAAGGTCTCGCCATCAACGAAGCCCGTGATAGTCCCCGTAAACGCCGGATTGGCGGAACCATAGGCCCGGCTGGAGCCATTCGCCGTCACCGTGAGAACATATTTATCATCCAGCAAAACGAACGAGCCGGTCGCCGTGGTGAAACCATCGGACACGTTTACGGTGATGGTGTAGGGAACCGCCGATTGCCCTGGAACCGCCGGAACCGTCCAGGAAATAACGCCGGTCGCGGAGTCAATCGTCATTCCACCGGGCGGAGACTGAAGGCTGAAGACCAGCAGGCCGTCGTCGTAAGGAGAAACCGCCGTCGCCTGGAGTGTCACCGCCGTGCCCTGAATGACGGTTTGGTTGTCCGGCACGGTCAACTGAACCGGGTAGCCAATTTCGTTCGAAGGAAGACTCTCCTGGCCTCCCGCAGTGTATCCCACAACGACAAAGAAGCGACTCTGCCCGGCGGGCACGTCCGGCAAAGTGGTGGACAGCGCCGCGCCCACGTCCACCGACGAAGTGTAGTTGCCAGAGGTCGAGCCGTACTTGACCCGATAACCAATCACCGAGGGGTCCGGGCTGGCATCCCACGAAAAAGGCAATCCTGCCGCCGCTTTCAGGCAGAGCAGGGCCAACGAAAGGCAAAAAGCTATGGATTTAACGGCACCCTCCAGAGAAACGTCCCAGTCCAAAGGCAATCGAGATGGAACCACCGCCTCGCCGGCCCTCCTTGACAGAGACTAGATTACACCAAAAAAATTCCCGGCTCCGAGAAAACAAAAGGACACCAACTTCTTCAATACTCACTATGCCCGGGGGGATCACGTTCATAACGCTATTTCACACGAAAGCAACCTGCATACCGGCGCGCGCCAAACCATCCGCCTTCCATTTTCCCGCGCACGCCCATCCCCGAGTCCCGTGCCAAAAAGGCACTTGTTGCAAGGGTTTCCACGGGTTTTCGAGGTTTTATCCAAGCGAAGTCCTCGCTAAGGTGGATGGTTCGACGCCAATTCACGCGTCGACCTCGGAACTCATCGGGACCACGTTCTACAAAGAGATTGAAAATGTCAAGAATTACGTCGGCCAAAGTCGCGCAAATGCGAATCTTCTGTCATCCGTGAAAGAGGGGTTCACGCCAGGAACCTACCTGCCGCGAGTCGCGGCCCTCCCGCATCAATCGTGGGAAAAAAATTGCAGGCCGGACATGAGGTCCGGCCTGCACTGCGTATAAACGATTGTTAAAAGGCGGAACGAAACGATTTACTTAGCCGTTTCTCTGCTTGCGGATATGACGGATCGTGCTGGCGCCAAACGGGAGGAGCAACAGCATGCCGGCGAGCACTGTGGTCGGCTCGGGCACCGGTGTCGGAGTTGCCAAGAACTCCTGCGCGATGTGCCCGTGCTGATAGTTCGGGTCGGGCTCGTACAAATTGCCGCTGTATTGCGTGTGAGCCAAGGTTCCCGTCGACCCCAAGTCGGTCGTCAACCAGTTGATGGCTGTCGCCAAGGCGGCAGCGTCGCCAGAGTTCGAGGCGTGAAACCGGGCCGAACTGGAGAAGTTCAGCGCGGTCGTCCAGTCCAAACCACTGCCGGTGTCGTACAACGCGGCCCAAACAGCGATCTGAACCGCTGCTTTGTCCGAGAGATTCGACCCTGACAACGCGCTGCTGTGGAGCGCGAAGATGTGGGCGGCATTCTGGATCGCCGCATTCGCGGAGGCCGCGTTTAGCGGACTTCCCGGTGTGTTAGCCGCGCCCCAGCCGACCGGATCAATACCGTACTGCGGATCCGAGGCAAAGGTTTTCAGGACGTAATTGTAGGATTGGCCCAGATAGACCTCTCCTTGAATGTCCACGCACACCGTGTGAATGGTCGGTCCCGCTGCCGGAACCAACTTGATGTCGCCCACTAACGCGCCATTGATCGACGTGCTGTCGATTTTCAGGTTCCACCCCGACTCCAAGTCGGTGGTGGCACCATTGGATCCCGGAGCCCCGTAGGTTCCGGCGATGGTATAATTGGTGGCCCGAGCTTCCCCAGCGATCACCACAGCCGCGGCACCGATCACCAGCGCCCGAACTGCCAGTTTTGATTTGTAGGTTTTCATTACAACGTTGAATTAACTACGATACAGCTTGACCAAAACTAGTGGTTTCCCCGAAACCCAATCCCAAATCAGGCAACCGAGGCAGCCTTGTTACGACGGATGTGGCGAATCGTGCTTGCGCCAAACGGAAGGAGCAACAGCATGCCGGCGAGCACAGTGGTCGGCTCGGGAACCGGCGTCGGGCAATAGAGCAACTCTTGAGCACTCGGATCGGTCGGCTTGAGGAGATAACCTTTGTAGTCGATCGGCGAGTTCGCTCCGCCCAAATAGGCATTGAGAATGTTAATCGCCTCGACCACCGCGCCAGGATCACTGCTCGCCGCGCCGTTAATCGTGAAGCGGGCGCCAGAGCCATTGGCCAAAACGGTACCCCAGTTCGCCACCGGAGTGGTCGAGCTGGAATCATACAACGCCGCCCAAACCGCCAATTGGAGAGCGGCTTGGTCTTGAGCCGTGCCACCAACCAGCAAGGAAGTCTTCAGATTGTCGTAAAGATAGGAGGCATTCTGGATAGCGATGGCCGCGTCAGCCGGAGTGGCACCCCAAGTCGGGTTGATGCCGGTCTGCCCCGAGAAATTCACCGTGTTCATCTCGTAGGCATAACCAGCATGCAAATCACCGAGAAGATCGGTGCAAAGCGTGTGAATCACCGTTCCCGCCCCGAGCAAGGTCCCGTTCAACGGAGGGGCTTGACGACCGACGCCATCCGGAACGCCCTGGGGATCGTTTCCCACAAAACCAGTCAGGCGGATGTCGCCAGCACCCTGGTTGTTGAAGTTATTGCCGTCAATGGTGAGGTTGAATTGCTCCAAAGCGTAGTCGACGCGATACCAGGTCTGCGCTTGCGCCGTCACGGCACCCACGCAGGCGGTAAAGGCCAAGGCCAGCGCTTGGACAATCCGTTTCGTATTGTTAGGAATCATAGTAGTTTCGTTGTTTCGTTGCCGCTTTTAACTGTGCCACATTACCCCCGAACCCTTCCCTTCTCTATCCACGTTTGGGACGTCTTTGGACACATTTGGGACGTAATGGGACACCGCTTGTTAATCGTTTACCGGTTCCAACCTTGCCAAGTTACCGGCGTCTCCCTTCTAAAACTATCCACGTTTGGGACATCTTTGACCACAAATGGGACGAGGCAGGACACTTTCTGCCTTAAAACTGGACACTTGCCGTTGCACTCGTCGGTTTCATCGGAGATCAAATTACCCGGCCGTTTCCCTTGTCTCTATCTGCGAATGGGACATGAATGGACACATTTTGAGACAATTGGAGACAGCCAAAGACACTTCTGTGTCTCACCCGAATCCCCCCCGGGGGGAGGTTCAAATCGAAGCCCGGTCCAATACGCGGGATTGAGAAATTTTCGAGATCCGCTGGCAAACTTGCGAAGAACTGCGACGGTGCCTGGTCTTTCACGTGTCCGCCGTAATTCCATTGACAAGCGGGCGGGGCCAAATCGAGCATGATTTGGTAATTGTGTTCTTGAAATGCTTTAACCCTGTGAAGGCGATCGCACTTGTCCTGGCGATCGGCATTACCCTTTTCTCCGGGGACGGGGAAACGCTAGCCCAGACGACAGCGGGTTCCGATTACACAGTCCAGATCACAGCCACGGTTTCCGCCACTCCGCCCAAAATCACGCTTTCTTGGCCGGCCGATCCCTCCGCCACCGGGTACAAACTTTACCGAAAACGGCGGATGGACGCCACTTTTCCCCCCTCCGGCACGCCCCTGGCCGCGAATGCCACAAATTACGTGGACTCGAATGTGGTGGTCGGTGATACTTGGGAATATCGGGTGGTCAAGTCCACGGCCACCTACGATTTCAATGAGGGCTATCTTTATGCGGGCATTCAAGTGGCGCCCGTGGAGTCGCGTGGCAAAGTGATTCTGTTGGTGGACAACACGGTGTCATCCGCGCTGGCAGCCGAATTGGTCACGTTGCAACAGGACTTGGCTGGCGATGGCTGGACTGTCCTCCGCCACGACGTGGCGCGCGGCCTGATAAGTCCAGGCGATGCGAGTCCCGGCGTCGGCAATGCGCGGTTGGCCGAACTGGCAGCAGTCAAATCCCTGATCATGGCGGATTACGATGCCGATCCGGCCAACGTAAAGGCCGTCTTCCTGTTCGGTCATCCGCCCGTGCCTTACTCCGGTGTGATTGCGCCGGATGACCATACCCAGCATACGGGGGCGTGGCCGGCCGATGGATATTACGGCTCGACCGCCACTTGGGGGGACAGCGCCCAAAACACGGTTGCCGCGAACGACCAGCGGAATTGGAACACGCCCGGAGACGGCAAGTTCGACCAGAGTCTGTTCCCGGGAAGCCTGGCGATGGCCGTGGGCCGCGTGGACATGCATGATCTACCCTCCTTTTCCCTGAGTGAAACCGAACTGCTCCGTCAATATTTGAACAAAAACCACCGCTTCCGGCACAAGATCACTACCACCCGCCGGCAAGGTCTCGTGGACGACAATTTCGGGGCTCTCGGGCCAGTCACATTCCCAGACGTTGCCTCGGCAGGCGGCTGGCGCAATCTTGCCGCTTTTTTTGGCCCGGCCAACGTTGTCAGCGCGGCCTGGTTTCCCGCCTTGACCACTCAAAGTTATTTGTGGGCCTACGGCTGCGGCCCCGGCACATTCACA
>CAZMLP010000431.1:0-9987 GCA_964566745.1 uncultured Verrucomicrobiota bacterium
CCCGGGCGTCGAGATCCTCGGCGACAAGCATATTTCTGTCCTCGCGGTCGCGGCTCCAGTGACGGAGGCGCAAGAGGCGGCGGCCACAGCGGCGGTCGACGGCGCTCCGGCACAACCCGAGATGATCAAAGAGAAGAAGGAAGAGGGTGCGGCGGGCGCTGCTCCGGCGGCGGCCAAGGGGGGCGACAAGGCGGCTGCGGCCGGTGGCGACAAGAAGGCCCCCGAGAAGAAGAAGTAAAGCCCGGCGCGGGCCGGTTGGCCTCGCCTTCCTTGAGAGAGTCCTCCAATGGAGAACGTCTATCTCATTGCGGGGCTGGGCAATCCGGGCGTGGAATACGAGCGGACGCGTCACAACGCCGGTTTTTTGCTGGCCGATTTTTTGGCGCGGCGCTGGCGGGCGAACTGGGCAATGGAGTCCAAGTTCGCGGCGCGAGTGGCGCGGCTGGAGCGGGACGGGCGGCGGTTGGTGTTGTGCCAGCCGCAGACCTATATGAACGCCAGCGGCGAGGCAGTCGGGAAGCTGGCGCATTTTTTTCGAGTGCCGCTGGAACGGTTGTTGGTGGTGGTGGACGACGCGGATTTGCCGTTTGGCACGATTCGCCTGCGGCCCGACGGCAGCAGCGGCGGACATCACGGACTGGAATCAATCCAGCAGCATGTGGGATCAAGCGGTTACCCGCGATTGCGGATTGGGATCGGTCGCACGCGGAGCGACGTTCGCGAGATTACCGGGCATGTGCTCGGGCGGTTCAGTAACGCCGAGGGCGGTTGGTTGGAACAGGTGCTGGAGCGGGCTGGCCGGCAGGTGGAACGCTGGCTGGAAGCGGGCGTGCAACGCGCGATGAATGAATTTAACGGGGCCGTACCGGCCCCGGGCAACGAAGAGAAGCAATGAAACGATACGAAGGCTTGTTCATATTGAACACTGCGGCCCGCGAGGAGGGCATTAAAGAGGCCGTTGACAAGATTTCCGAGGAGATCGGCGCGGCGGGCGGCAAGGTCGAGACGGTTCAGAAGATGGACAAGCGTCCGTTTTCCCGTGTGGCCGACCGGAAATACACGTCCGGTTTCTACGTGAACGTCATTTTCCACGGGAACCCTACCAGCGTCGCGCAACTGCAAAGCAAGTTCTCGCTGAACGAGGAGATTTACCGCGTTCTCTTTACCGAGGCGCCGGCCGTTGTTGAGGCCAAGTAAACGCCGCGCATGGCCAGTTTCAACAAAGTCATCCTGGTCGGCAACCTGACGCGCGACCCCGAGTTGCGCTACACGCCCAAGGGGACGGCCATCGCCAAGATCGGCTTGGCGGTAAACCGCGTCTGGCGGACGGAGACCGGCGAGCAAAAAGAGGAAGTGACTTTTGTTGATGTTGATGTCTTTGGCCGTACCGCCGAAAACGTCGGCCAGTATATGCGCAAAGGCAGCCCCATTATGATCGAAGGCCGCTTGCGGCTCGACACATGGGACGACAAGCAGACCGGCCAGAAGCGCAGCAAGCTTGGCGTGGTCGCCGAGACAGTTCAATTTCTTGGCTCGCCGCGTGGCGGGGACAGTGGCGGAGAAGCGCCCGGCCGGCCGGCCCGGCCCGCGCAGTCGCATTCCGCGCCTCCGTCGCCCGACCCGGGTGGCGATGACTCCGCCGGTGACGACGATGTGCCGTTCTGACCGGTTCTTCCGGCCTTGTTTTTAAGCAATCAACCTGAATTTTTGTATGGCAAAGACTGAAGTCATTCTTACTCACAACGTGGTGGGCCTCGGCGCCGAGTCGGACCAGGTGAAGGTCGCGTCCGGTTACGCTCGTAATTTCCTCCTTCCGCAGGGCCTGGCGATCCCGCTCACGGGCGCGAACAAGCGCCGTCTTGAGTCCCTCCGCCAGCGCCGCGCCGAGCGTGAGGCGCATGAGCTCAATACCATGTCCGAGCTGGCCAAGAGCCTCTCGGTCATGACCCTCACCATCACGGTGAAGACCGGCGATGACGGCAAGATGTTCGGCTCCGTGACCGCCGGCACCATCGCTGACGAATTGAAGCACCAGTTCGACGTGACGCTCGACAAGAAGAAGATTCATTTGGAGAAGCCGATCCGATCCGTGGGTGACCATGAAGTTGAGATGCGCCTGCACGCGGATGTTCACGCCACCCTCAAGGTGAAGGTGAACAGCTCCACGCCCCTCCCGACCGCGGAGGCTGCCGCTCCTGCGGCTCCTGCCAAGAAGGGCAAGGAAGAGGAAGCCGCTCCCGCCAAGCGCGACAAGAAGCCTCGCGCCGAGAAAAAGTAATTCGTCCGACATACTTAATTTCGCGAGTCCAGCCGTTCCCTCTCCGGGGACGGCTGGTTTGTTTTGTGAATTCAGCGGAAAGAAACGAAGGAGAACGAGGTGTTTCAAAACCGCTCGCCGTTTTCTCAGTCGCCGCCTTCGAAACCTTTCCTCTTCAAGATCGCAAGTAAGATCCGATGCCTTGCTCGAACGGGACCAATTCCAAATCGAACAACCTCTGCGCCCTCCAGGGGGCGCCGAGGTTGTCCTCTTGCAACATGAGTAATTGATCGCGGTTTAGCGGGGGCGCTTGCCGCAATAACAATGGAAATAACATCTCCAGCATGGCGGCTTGAACTCGCGCGAGCGGCAGCGGAATCCGCAATTTCAAGCGCCGCCTGCCCGCCACGCGCAGGATCGCGTCCAGGATTTCCCGGAATGTGACCGGTTCCAAACCGCATAAATCGAAAGTCTGGCCAATCGCGGCGGGGGTTGACAGTGATCGGACAAATGCCTGGGCCACCGCGCTGACGGCGATGGGTTGCATCTTTCCCAAGCCATCACCCATGACGGGCAACACGGGTGAAAAGCGTGACATCCGTGCGAATAAATTCACGAACTGGTCCCCAGGACCGTAAATAATTGACGGGCGAAAGATGGTCCACGCCAGGCCACTCGCGCGCACGATTTCCTCGGCGGCCCACTTGCTCTGATGGTAGCGGGAGGCTGCTTTGGGCCGGGTGCCCAAGGCGCTCATGTGAACATACCGCGAAACACCGGCCGCCTTCGCGGCGCGAACCACATTTTCCGTGCCGCGCGTGTGGATATTCTCGTAAGTCCGCGCCCCGATTTCGCTGATGATGCCCACGAGATGAATGACCGCGTCGGCGCCGCTAAAGGCGGTCACCAACGAGGCGGGAGTCAAGACGTCGCCAGCGCGCAACTCAGTGTTAAACATTTCCCGCGGTTTTCGAGCTCCGGCCGATTCTGGAGACCGAACCAAGGCGCGTATCGCATGCCCTTCGCGATGTAATTCGCGCAGGACCTCTCCTCCCACGAATCCCGAGGCGCCAGTGATGAGCACGTTCATTTGGGTCGTATAATGGCCCCGGCTGGCGGGCATGCCAGTTTTGATTTCTCTGCTTTCCCCTGGCTGGCCGGTCATGGTTTAGTCGGGCAATACATGAGCAAAACTGCTTTGTTGTTTGCCGGGCAAGGCGCCCAGGCCGTCGGAATGGGAAAAGACCTGGCTGAAAAATTCCCTGCCGCACGCGTGTTGTTTGACCGCGCCAATGCCGCGCTGGGATTCGATTTGGCGACTGTCTGTTTCGCGGGTCCGGACGCGGAGTTGATTAAAACCGAGAATGCGCAGCCGGGCATTTATCTTGTGAGCTGGGTTGCGCTGCAACTGCTGAAAGAACGGGCGCCAGCGCTGGCCTTTGACGCGACGGCTGGGCTTTCTCTTGGCGAGTTCACGGCGCTGGCCGCGGCGGGCGCGATGGAATTCGAGGAGGGGCTGCGCGTGGTGCGTCAACGTGGGAGGTTCATGCAGGAGGCGTGCGAGGTCACGCGCGGAAGCATGGCGGCGATCATCGGCCTTGATGAGGGACCGACCCGCGAGGTCTGCCGGGAGGCGGCTGTGCAACTGGCCAACTTGAACTGCCCCGGGCAATTGGTGATTTCCGGCGCCGCCGAAAATATCACCCGCGCCTGCGAACTGGCCAAGGCGCGTGGAGCCAAGCGCGCGCTGCCGCTTCCGGTGGCTGGCGCCTATCACTCCCCCCTTATGGCGAGCGCCCAGCCCAAGCTCGCCACCGCGTTGGCAGCGATTAAGATTCAGGAGCCGCGGACGCCGGTTATTTCCAATGTGACGGCGCAACCGCATGGCGCTCCGGCGGAAATTTCCCGCCGCTTGGTGGAGCAGGTGACCTCGTCGGTGCTTTGGGAACAATCGATCCGTTACCTGCTGGCGCAAGGCTTCACGCGTTTTATCGAGCTGGGGCCGGGCACGGCCTTGAGCGGGTTCATGAAACGAATCGATAAAACCGCCCAGGTGTTGAACGTGGCGGACTCGGCGAGCCTGGAGACGACGGTGGCGGAGTTGGCGAAGTAGGCGGCCGACTTGTCGTGCCTGGCGCAAAGTGTTTTTCGGCCGGATGGCTGGCTGTGGCAATGAATGAAGCTCATTGGCCTCACCTCACTCGTATTGACCTGGGCAGGGTTGTTCGGCCTCGCCCGTGAACTGGCCGCGCGCGGCCATTGGCCCGGGGATTGGCGTTTCGCGTGGATCGGGGCGAGTCTCATTTGGGGGGCGTTGATCGCGTTGGTGGTGGAAATCACCAGCGCGTTCCATCAACTCCATGCTCCCGCGCTGATCGCCTGTTGGATGTTTCTGGCTGTCACAACCGTGGCGGCCTCGTTTTTCCTTGCGCGACGACGAGGAATGACGGCGGCAGGCTGGGGGGCGCGATGGAAAGCGCTAGGCGAGGACTGGGATCAACATTGGCCGGGCGATGCCAAGATTTTGACGGGAGGGACGCTGTTGTTCTTGGGGGTTACACTGTTGATTGGGGTCATCACGCCGACGACCAATTGGGATTCCCTCACGTATCATCTCCCGCGCGTCATGCACTGGCTGCAACAGCAGAGTGTCGCGCACTTTCCAACCAATAACACACGACAGATTGAGTTCGCGCCTTGGTCCGGCTTCACCATTGCGACGTTGCAACTATTCGCCGGGGGGGATCGGCTCGCCAATCTGGTGCAGTGGTTCGCCTTGGTGACTTCGGCGATAGGCGCGTCACTCATTGCCGGGCAATTGCTGGAGGCGATTTGCCTTTCGGGAAGGGAGGCGACTGCTGCCGTCATGCGTCCGCAACGTTTGCGGGCCGCCACTCTGGCTGCGTTCCTGGTGGCCACGTTGCCCATCGCGCTCGTGGAATCGATTACAACGCAGACCGACTGCGTGGTAGCGGGGTGGTTGATCTGTCTCGTTGCGCTGGCCAACGCGCTGGCACGCGCGCCGGAAAATCCCTGGCTGGCGGCGGGCGTGGGCCTGGCCTTGGCGTTGGGACTCTTGAGCAAGGCCACGATGTTCGTTTACGCGGCGCCCTTGGGAATTGCCTTGGTGTCATGGTGGGTGGCGCGTGTTTCGGGGTGGAGATTGCGCATGCGCATGGCCGCAACGATTGTTGTCATTGTGCTCGTGCTGGACGGACCGCATTGGGCGCGAAATTTTCGAGTGTTTGGCTCGCCATTGGGCTCGCGCGAGATCCTGTCCATCGAGCGCAATGAACACGTCTCCATGGGGGCGACTGCTTCCAACGCGATTCGCAATTTGCTGCTCGAAACCAGCACCGGCATCGCGCCTTTGACCCGCGGCCTCAATCAATTTCTGCTGGCGCTCCACCAGTTGACGGGACGTGATTTGAACGATCCGGCGACGACCTATCACCTGGGGGAATTCGAGGCGGCGAACAAATTCGTGGTGAAGGACAGCGAGGCGTCAAACCCGTGGCACCTCGCGTTGATTGTGGCCGCGTTGGCGCTCGCCTTGCGTGCCCCGCGACGGAACGCGCGGATTCTCCAATACGCCGGTTTGTTTCTCGCGAGTTTTCTGATTTTTTGCGCGCTGCTGCGTTGGCAACGCTGGCATACGCGCATTCATCTCGGGTTTCTCGTCGCACTGCTCCCGATGGTGGCCGCGATGCTGACCACATTGTCGCGCCGGTGGCCCGTGGCGCTTGCCGGGACGATCGCCGGCGTGTTTGCGGCGGCCTCGCTGCTGGCCAATGAATCCCGCCCGCTTCGCAATCCCATCTTCGCCGCCTTGCCTCGCGAGGCGCAGTACACCGCGGCGCACGGGTTTGGAATTTATGAGGGATACCGGCGGCTGGCGGAGGAGATTCAATTCGCCGGTTGCCGTCAAGTGGGACTCAAGTTTGGCTTTGACGACGCCGAGTATCCGCTTTGGGTCACGTTGAGCAACCGGGGCTACACTGGGCGGATCGGGCATTGCGGGGTGGAGAATGAATCGGCGCGCATTCCGGGCGGAGGCACAGCGCCGGATATGGTGGTCACTGGCTTGACCAATTTGCCGCCAGCGCTCGCGGCGCAATTTCCTTTCGGACTGGATTACGGCACGTTGCGCGCCCACTGGTCCGAGAGCATGAGCCGTTGGGCGCGGCTCGAGTGGTTCGACACGGAGAAGGAAATCTCCAATTACCTCGCTCACGAACCACGCGCCCTTCCGTTCCGGCACGGGGTGATTGGATTTTATTTGCGCGCCCCCCGGGGAGGAACCCTTCATTTGAGCGGCCGCGTCGTGGACGGGCGTGGTGAACCGGTGAAGAACGCGCAGCTTCGGCTCATGGCCTATGGCGGATTTCAGGAGGATGTCAGCCTGGACTGGCAACCGGTGACAGTACGGGTGCCCGCCAAGGCTGGCACCACTCACATCTCCTGGGGCATTTTTGGAAATTCCCCCGGAGAAACGCGCTTGGATAAATTTGAGTGGACATGGCAACCTGATGGCACGCCATGACCGCCACTGAGTCGCCCGCGCCCGCTCCGGTTCCTGTCACCGGGCCAGTGGAATGGCCGCGCCTCGCGGGCTTCGCGGCAATTCTCGGCGGGTTGATTGTCGCCTTTTTCCCCGAAGTCGTGCTGGGCTTGGGAACCTTCTGTTTCCGGGACTTTGGCCATTTTGCCTATCCGATGGCCTTCCATCAGCGGGAATGTTTTTGGCGCGGCGAAATCCCCCTTTGGAACCCGCTCAACAACTGCGGCATTCCATTCCTCGCGCAGTGGAACACACTGGTGCTCTACCCGCCCGCGCTTTTCTACCTGGTCTTCCCGCTTTCGTGGTCGCTCGGCGTGTTTTGCCTCCTGCATTTGTTCTGGGGCGGGTTGGGCGCGTACTTCCTGGCCCATCGCTGGAGCGGCAGCCGGCTGGGGGCGGCGGCCGCGGGAATCATTTTCAGCCTGAATGGATTTTCGCTGAACGCGCTGATGTGGCCGGCGCTGACCGCCACGCTCGCGTGGATGCCGTGGGTCATTTTATGCGGCGCCCGGGCGTGTCGCGACGGCGGCCGGGCGATCATCATCGCGGCGCTGGCGGGAACCTTGCAAATGCTCACCGGCACGCCGGAGTTCATCCTGCTGACTTGGTTGCTGCTGGCGGCGATTGTCGTGATTTGCGGCTGGGGAACCGGCACGGGCCGCGCAATTCTGCGGCTGGCAGGGATCGTGGCGCTGGTGACAGGATTGTCCGCGGCGCAACTGCTGCCGTTCCTGGAATTGTTGCGCGATTCGCAACGGGACGCTGCCTTTGGCAACGCCGCCTGGTCGATGCCGGTCACCGGCCTCGCCAACTTTCTGGTGCCGTTTTTTGAAACCTACCCGACGGCCCACAAGGTGCGGTTGCAGTTCGAGCAGCAGTGGACTTCGTCTTATTACCTTGGCGCGGGCTCGCTGGCCTTGGCGATGCTGGCGGTTTGGAAAATTGATCAGATACGAATCCGTGTGTTGGCCGCCGCCGCCATCGCAAGCGTGGTGTTGGCCCTTGGCGATCACGGCTTCATCCATCCCCTGGCACGCAAGTTTGTTCCGCAACTCGGGTTGATGCGGTTTCCGATCAAGTTTGTGGCGGTGACAGTTCTGTGCGTCCCCTTGCTGGCCGCCGAGGGGATCGCGTGGATGGAGCGGGGGCGGCGGGGCAGGGGAGATGGCGCGCTGGTGATGGTCACGACCGTGCTGGCGGTGTTGATGGGCGGGATCGTGGTCTTGAACTTTCTCTACGCCGTGCATTTGGAATATAAATCGCTGGCGCCGGACACCCTTTACAACGGTCTGGCGCGGCTGCTCTGGCTAGTGCTGATGACGGCGGCGGCCATCGTGATCGCCCAGTGCGCGCGTGAGGGCGTGGACCGGCGACGGGCGGAGATGGCGTTGCTCGCGTTTCTAGCCGTGGACTTGTTGACCCACACGCCGCGTCAAAACCCCGTGCTTCCACGTGTTGCCTACACGCCCAAACTCGCGCAAATTCCAAATCGTCCGCGCCCCGGCGTCACTCGCGCGATGATCGCGCCGGGCGCGAACCAAACCCTTTATTTCCAACCCTTGCCGGAATTGGGCCAGGACTTTTTGCAGAAGCGACTGGCGTTGTTTTCCAATTTCAATCTGTTGGAGGATGTCGCCAAAGTGAACGGGTTCTTTCCGCTTTATCTGAAAAACGAGCGGGCCATTTGGTCGCTGCTTTACGAGTCCACCAACCGGCCTTCGGACGGATTGCTTGATTTTGTCGGAATCTCCGCGATCACCTCGCCAACGAATTACGCCGCGTGGGCCGCGCGTCCCACAGCGATACCCATGGTCACCGCCGGGCAGCAACCCGTGGTCCTGCCGGACAAGGAAGTGCTGGCCCGGTTGGATGACGCGAAATTTGATCCGCGCGAAATTGTTTATCTCGCGCCAGAGTCGGTTTCGCAGACTGGCGAGACGAAAAGCGTGCGCGCCCACGCGGAGTTGAGCCGGTTCACCGCCGAAAAACTGGAAGCCAGTGTGGATGCGCCGGAGCCAACGGTTCTGGTGATTGCGCAATCGTACAGTTCCTCCTGGCGGGCGGCGGTGGACGGAGCGGCCACGCCCTTATTGCGCGCCAACGTGGCGTTTCAGGCGGTTCCGGTCCCGGCCGGCAAACATCAAGTCACTTTGACGTATCGCGACGATGGTTTTCGGCTGGGCGTGGTAATGTCCTTGGTGACGCTGGCGGGATGTGGTGTCGGCTGGATAATGCTTCGCCGGCGCCCGCAGGAGTGATTTTTAACTTTCCCGCACCAGTTTTCCGCCGATCAGCACTTGGTAGCGCACCCCGCGCCACTCCACGCGCGAGCCGGTGAACGAGGCGGCCCAGATGCCGAACTGCAAGAGATCCTTCACCGGAATCAGCCAGCCCCACGCGAGGTGATCCAGCTTCCCCGTGAGGCGGGCCTCGTTGATTTGGGCGGTCACCACACGAGCCAGCAGGCAGATGGCGGACACGCCCAGGGATAATTGCGTGGGGGCAACCGCGACCCACAACAACGGCCAGAAGGATGCGTTGCCGAGCACGCTCAAGAAGTAAGGCCAGGGCTGGCAGACCCGGATGGTGCGCGCCCAGCGCAATTGATGGCTCCAGACGTGATGCCAGCCGTGGGGCGCGGAGCGGCATTCTACAGTCACGGGACAAAGCGCGATGGTTTTGCCAGCGCGCGCGATGCGGTTGCCGAGCTGGTAATCATCCGCCAGGTAATCAACAATGGCCTCGAAGCCACCGATGGTGGCGAGTTCCTCGCGCCGCATGGCCATCACCGCGCCCAGCGCGAAATCAATCGGCTTGAGGTGGCGCGATTGGAGGACATGGGTCCAGAAATCAGCGTTCACCGCAAGCGCCTCCCAGCGCATGGCGACGGTCACGGGGTTCGCCAGCCGGTAGAAACAATTCACCAACCCGGCGTCCGGATCCTTGAGCGGCAGCACAACGTTGGTGAGAAAATCGGGTGTCACGCGCGTGTCCGCGTCGCTCACCACCAGAATTTCGTTCCGCGCGCGCCGGGCGATTTGCGCCAGCTTGGATACCTTGGCGTTTGCCCCGAGTGACTCCGAGCAGATCACCAGTTCCGCGTCCACTTGCGGATGGGTAGCCAGCAACTCCCGGACGATGGGGACCACGGGATCGTCCTCCGAGAGGC
>CAZMLP010000432.1:0-5311 GCA_964566745.1 uncultured Verrucomicrobiota bacterium
CCGGCCATTGTTTTCGCGGGTTAAAAAGATTGGCCCGTGATCGCGGCACCAAGGCTCGTACGCGGGGAAATGGTGGAATCGGACACGCTCCAGCGAGACTTTTTCCGCGCCGAGCAGCGACCGCACGGTCGCCTCCATCTCGGCATTCCACACGTTTATGTTCACCGCCTCGCCCTGCGTCAATTGACGGATGAACGCGGCATAGACCGGCGGGACAGTCTCGTACTTGTCCGGAAAGCTGATGCCCTCCGGGCGCGGCCAGGTCAGCCAGGTGCTGGCGTGGGGCTCCCATTCGGCGGGCATGCGAAAACCGAGGGCGGCGGGCGTGGACATGGACATGGCGTTGAAAGCGGCGGCGTTGACGGACTCAAATGGATCAGGGCAAGCGGTGTCCCTGACCAGCCTCCATGATGCGATACCATTCGTCGCGGGAAAGCTCGATCTCACCGGCCCGCGCCATTTCGGCGATGCGCGCGGGATTTGTCGAGCCGACAATCGGCACAATCCCAGCCGGATGACTCAGCAGCCACGCCAGCGCCACCACCGGACGAGAAATTTCCCGCGCATGGGCGATATGATCCAGCGTCTCGCGCATGCGCAGCTTGCGGGTGTGGTCGGGCAAGTGCATGTCCACCGGACCCGTGGCGGCGAGGCGCCCGCCCGCCAGCGGACTCCATGCGAGGGGAGTGATTTTCTCCGCCAGGCATTGATCGAGCGTGCCGTCGTGAAACGTGTTGAGATGCATCGCGCTGATCTCGACTTGGTTGACGATCAGCAGCATCGGGCAGGCCTTTTGCAGCGCGATGACCTGCGACGGGTGGAAGTTGCTGACGCCAAACTCGCGCGCCTTCCCGGAGGACTTGAGCTGGCTGAACGCCCGCGCCACCTCCGCCGGGTCCATCAAATAATCCGGCCGGTGGAGCTGGTAAATATCAACGTGATCGACCCCGAGGCGCGCAAGCGATTGCTCGCAGGAGGCGATGATGTGCGCGGCGGAGGAGTCGTACCGATAAGGGGAATCCGGCGTGGGATCGCCTTTGCGAAGAATACCGCATTTGGTGCCGATCAAAATCCGGTCGCGCATGCCGGAGACCTGCTGCAACGCCTTGCCAAAAATGGTTTCGCCCAACCCATGACTGTACATGTCCGCGTGATCGAACAAGGTGTAGCCCGCGTCGTAGGCGGCGAAAACCGCCTGGAGCCCCGCCGCCTCCCGCTCAGGGGTGAGTTCCGCGGACTCGCCCGGCCCCGCGATACGCCAGCAACCGTAGGCAAGCCGGCTGGAAACAAGCGCGCTGGAACCCAAGGCGACGGTCTTCATAGGTTGCTGTGGATGTTACCGTTTTGCGCGCTGATGGGAAAGGCGAATCTTGTTTTCAACGCCGGTTTTTCGCCAAGCTGCGGCGGCTTGAAGAAGTTTTCCATCGCGCGGTGGGTCACGGGGCGCTCGTTGCTGGCGCTGCTGGCGGGGCTCATTTGGGCGGCGGCCTTCCCCAAGATCGGCATTGCGGGTGGCGCGTGGATCGCTCCCGGGTTCATGCTGGCTTTGAGCCTCGGACAGACGCCAAGTGCCGCCTTTCGGTTGGGCTATGTCGCGGGCGTGGCCAACGGGCTGGTGTCGCTCTATTGGTTGTTGTTCGTTCCATTTCCGGTCGGCGCGGTCGCGGGGTGGCTGGCATTGAGCGCCTATGTGGCGCTGTTTCCCGGCCTCTGGCTTTGGGCCTGCGCGCAATTGCTGCCGCGTTTGGCCACGCAACGTGGGGAGGAGAGCGGCGGCGCCCGGTTGGAGGACTGGCGCCTCTGGCTCGCGTCGGCGCGCAGTTTGGCCGCATTGGGGTGGTCGCGCCGCGTGTTCTGGTGCCTGACCTGCGCGGCGGCATGGGTGGCGTCGGAAATTGTGCGCGGCCGTTTCCTGGGCGGCTTCCCGTGGAACCTGCTCGGCGAGTCGCAATACCGCATGCTTGCGCTCGTCCAGATCGCCTCAATCACCGGCGTGTACGGGGTCTCGTTCCTCGCGGTGTGGACCAGTGCCAGCCTGCTGTGCTCGCTGACCGCCCTGCTGGAGCGCACGCGGGTCACCACCGCCGCGCGCTTGCCCGGCCTTTCCGGCGGCGCGCTGGGAGGAGGCACATGGACGGCCGACCTGGTGGTTCCCTTGATGACGGTTGGGATGCTGATGTTCTGGGGGGTGGCGCGGATCGCCAGCACGCCAATTCCAAAACGGGAACTGAACGTGGCGATGGTCCAGCCGAGCATTCCGCAGGAACTCATTTTCGATCCCAGGGAGACGACCAATCGCTTCAACAAATTGATCGACCTATCCCGGCTCGCGCTGGCCACCAAACCGGACCTGATCGTCTGGCCGGAGGCGGCGTTGCCCGGCTTGAGCGAGGAAAACTATGGCGTCATCACCAACATGGTCGCGACCGCCAAGGTATGGATGATTTTTGGGGCGGACGACGCCGAGCCAATCGAGCCTGGCTCCGGGAAAAACCATTACTTTAACGCCTGTTTTTTGCTCGATCCCCAAGGGCGCATGGTTGCCTCCTATCGCAAGCGCCACCTCGTGATCTTTGGCGAATACGTGCCGCTCTCGAAATGGGTGCCGTTCTTGCGTTACCTCACGCCCATCGAGGGCGGGTTCACACCCGGCGCGCATCCGGGCTGGTTCCAGCTCAATCCCCCGAAGGCGAAGATCGCGCCGCTCATTTGTTTCGAGGATGTCTTTCCACACCTTGTTCCCTCCAGCGTGACCGAGGACACAGATTTTCTGCTCAACCTCACGAACAACGGCTGGTTCGGCGAGAGCGCGGCGCAATGGCAGCACGCGACGATGGCGGTCTTCCGCGCGATTGAAAACGGCCTGCCGCTCGCGCGCTGCACGAACAACGGCCTGACCTGCTGGATTGACGCGCGCGGCGGACTGCACGAGGTGTATTACGGCGACTCGCAGGACATTTACGGTTCAGGCTTCAAAACAGCGCGCGTGCCCTTGCTCTCTCCCGGCGAGAAACGCCCGCTGACCTTTTACACCCGGCATGGGGACATGTTTGGCTGGGCGTGTGTGGCGGTGACTCTCGCCACGATTTTGTCCCAACGCCGGAAACGGACCGCAACTGACCCAAACATTTTGCCGGCTGGTTGACCCTGGCCGCGGCTTTTCAATTAGAGCAATGCTGGCAAGTCGAATTCGGGTAAAGCAGACGGCCCCGCATCAATGCCGTCGCAAAATCAGTTTGTGATCGACGCGGCGTGTTTGGTGGAATTCCAGCGGTGGCAGCGCGGTCACGGTCGGTGACTCGGTTTCGCGCAGGATTTCCTTCGCCTTCGCCTGAAACTCGCGCCAGCGCGGCCAGTCGAGGTCGGGCGCGTGCGCGATCTGCCGCATGCGGCTGCGCCACTCGATGATCACGCGGTCAATATCCCCCGTGCCGAGGAATTCCGTGACCCACACCATCTTGTTGTTCGGGTTTTTGTGAACACTGGCCACCACCTGCTCCGCGCCCGCGCCGTAGTGCGGCGGCACGCCGTTCTCCAAATAGCCCGGCACGCTTTGCAACCCGAACCGGGCGTGGCACACCATGGCCAGACGCCCGCCCCAGCGGTTCTCGTCGCCGCAGAAGCGGAACCCCGCGTCGAGGTTGGCCACATCATAGACCAGCTCGTTGATGGGATAAGCCTCGTCCTCCAAGGCCACCGCGAGGGCAAGCCCGTCGCCTTGAGAGAAAAAACTGACGATCTGTCCGCGCCGCGTGGGGGCGCCGCGCACATCCACCAGCCCGAGCCGCCGCCAAAGCAGGGCCACGCCCGTCGCCGCGGAGAGCTCGCGGCAAACAGGAACCAAATCGCACTGCGCGCAATCCGGCGGCAGCACCTCGCGCTCGAACGGCTTCCAAAGCGCGACGCCGTGGCGGTCCACCGGCACGCGGATGGGCAGCTCCGCCAGGCTGAGATAGGCGGTGAACTTCCCCTGCTGGTTGACCCAGCGCACGACCGGGGTTCGTTGCCGCGCCAGACTTTGCTCAAGTTGCGGCACGAGCTTTTCCTTCCAGGCGTCCAGCGCAAGCTGGCGACCGTTCCAGTTCGTCAATCGCCGCGCCCATTTCACCAGGAGAACCTGGTTGTTGTTCAGCGTTTCCGCGACGGTCAGGGAGCGTCCGTAAATCTTGTGCCCGTTTTCCTCGCCCAGCACGACAATCGGCCCGTGGCCGACCCGGTCAATGGCCGCTTGCTCCGACAATGCCGGACGAAATGTGAATGGCGGTTGCGGCGGAACGGGCGCGGGCGACGCCGCTCTGACCGTGTCGTCATTGACGGCCTGGCCATCGACGACTGGCGGCGGTGTCGCGGGCGTCGCCGGGGCCATGATTTGCACCTCTCGCAATGGCTTCTCCACCAGCGCGGGAAAATTCTCCCACTCGCCCTGGCTGTTGATGAATTGGCGGACACGCTTGCGGACGTGCCGCGCGCGCTCGGCGTCGGTTTGGAATCCGCACGGAGTGCGGGGACGCTTCAGCGCCATCTCGACGCCCAGGAAAATCGGCTTGGTGGTGAATAACCGCTCTTGCACCCGCACCGCCTCGGGAAATGGATCGCGTCCCGCGCGGGCCGCGGCCTGCATGATGCCGAGCAACGCCGCCCAATCCACCATGCCGCTGCGCGAAAGCTGGCATGGATAACCGTCGCGCAAGCGCAGCTCGTTGTTGGTCACGAGCACATAGCCCGTCTCATCAATACCGCGCCGGCCCGCGCGACCGAACATCTGCAAAATCTCGTCCGCCTTGATCGGCTGCTCGACCTGATCACGACGATACGACTCGCCCGCCAGCGCGACGCTCCGCAAAGAGAAGTTGATTCCCGCCGCCAATCCCATCGTGGCAACCACCACCCGCAACTGGCCGGCCTTCGCGAGCGGCTCGATCACCCCCGCGCGTGTCGCGTAGCTCAACCCGCTGTGATGATAGGCCACGCGAGACTTTAGCATCCGCGCAAGATTGTCCCCGACGATCTGTTTCTGCTCCAAGCTGAGTTGGAGGGGATTCGGGATGGGCAACTGGCGCGCGAGCTCGGCCGCCAGCGCCTCGGTCGCCGCGCGGCGCGGCGCGAAAACCAAAATCGGCCCCAAATCCTCCGCGAGCGCCTTCGCCACCAGGCGCGGCCAATAGCCGCGAATCTCGTTCGGCAGATGGTAGCCGAGCTGGTTGGTGAATACCTCCTCCAATGGCACCGGCCGTTCCTCGTGGCGCACCAGCTCGGCCCTGCGCCCGAGGCGCGCCAGCCACTTCACGACGTCTTGCGGATTGGCCACGCT
>CAZMLP010000433.1:0-1639 GCA_964566745.1 uncultured Verrucomicrobiota bacterium
TTCTCCGACCTGGCCGGCTTCACCGACCTTTCGGAAAAGCTCTCTCCCGAGGAACTGGTGCGGGTGGTCAACCGCTATCTGGGCGCGGTGACCGATTTCATTTTGGACAACGGCGGCTACGTGGACAAATACATCGGGGACGCGGTGATGGGAGTCTTCGGCAGCCCCGAGCCGCTGGAAAATCACGCGGCGGCGGCGTGCCGGGCGGCGCTCGCCAGCCGCGACTGGATGGAGCAGGCGTTTCGCGATGCCCCGGTGAAATTGCACGCCCGCATCGGCCTCAACACCGGGGAAATGGTCATTGGCAACGTCGGCTCGGAGCGAAAAAAGAATTTCACCGTGCTCGGTGACGCGGTGAACCTTGCGTCCCGCCTGGAAGCCGCGAACAAGGATGTGGGAACCGTGTTGCTGATGGGCGAGGACACGGAAAAAATGATCCGCGGGCAGTTTGTGACCCGGCCCATGGCGCGGCTGCGGGTCAAAGGCAAACTGCTGCCCAACCAAACTTATGAACTGGCGGGAAACTTGGGGGCCGAGGATGATTTTATACGCGCTTACACCACCGGTTATGAAAAATATATGAGGCGCGAGTTCTCGGCGGCGGCGGTTGATTTCCGGCACGCCCTCTCATTGCGCCCGCAAGACCGAATGACGCAAAACTATCTCGACAGTTGCCGGAAATTTGAACAAAGTGCGCCAGGGCCTGAATGGGACGGGGTTTTGGTATTAACGTCCAAATGAAGACTAAACGCGCTCCGCTTTTGCTGGCTCTTGCCTCCGGAATGGTTTTAACCGTCGCTTTTGATGTCGGCAAGTCGGCCTACACCAAGCGTTACGAGACCGGCCTTTTAAAAGAACCCCAAGCCATGGCCGAGGCCGTAGGCAAGCTGGCTTTCGCCACCGAGGTAAAGGTGGACGAGTTGTCGGGCAAATGGGCAAAGGTCACGGCGAACAAAACCAACCACGGCTGGATCTACCTGGGCAATCTCGTGGTGGAAAAGCCGCACAAGGTGGAGGGCACCGACGGCTTGCAGACCGGCGCCGACAAGACGACCGCCAACGTCGCCGCCCGCCCGCTGGGGGAAGTGACCACGGCTTATTGCCAGCAGTCGAATTTGGCCGACGCGCTGGCGGACATGAAATGGCTGGAGGCGCAAAGCGACACGGTTAGCAATGCGGTGGTGGTCACTTATCTAAAAGCCAGCAAGAGAGGGGAATACCAGTGAAATGCCTCATCATGGCTTTGATTTTACTGCCGGCGTTGGTCACCTCCGCGCAGTTTAACCTTTTCAAACCGCCCACCGGCGACTCGACCTCGGGTTCAGACCCGGCTTCGGGCGAGGGTTTCAATCCTTTTGGTGGATTTGGAAAATTGGTCAAGGGAGCGGGCGGGATTGGTCCCAAAGAGGAATTGAACATCGGCGAGTCCGTGGCCGCGCAGATCATCTCGCGCTACGGCGGTCTGGACCGCGACATGGAGGCGACGAAGCGGGTCAATCTGATCGGTCGCGCGCTTTCCGGTTATTGCGACCGGCCGGAATTGATTTACCGATTCGGCGTGTTGAAATCACCGGACGTCAACGCCTTCTCCACGCCGGGCGGATACGTCCTGATCACGCGCGGACTTTATGATCTGGTT